>CALVRM010000013.1 GCA_944358695.1 uncultured Bacilli bacterium
TTATAAAACAACGGGACGTTACCTTTATTCAAAAAAATTTTTTCGAACTTCCCGTCCTTTTGGGTGGGAAATTTTAACTCAATTTTGCTTTATTCTACCATTTTTATTTGTTTTTGTCTAGACTTTCCCCTTATTTTCCGGGATTTTACCTCTATAACTATTTTTGGATTTATACCGGGATGTTTTCTCTTAATTTAACGAAACAGGATAAAAACATGAAAAAAACCACAAAAAAACTTTAGTTATTTTAACTAAAGTCAATGTAAAATATATTTAAATACTATTTTTCTGAAAATAAATATTTTGCAGTCCTAACCATTTGAGCACTATAACTCATTTCATTGTCATACCAAGCAATTATTTTTACTAACTGTTTTCCATCACTTTCTAAAACACTAGTTAATAATCCATCTACCAAAGCTCCGTAATGTAACCCAATAATATCACTTGAAACTATTGGATCTTCAGTATAGCCTAAAGTCTGATTAGCCCATTTTTTAAAAGTGTTATTTATTTCTTCAGACGTAGTATTGCGTCCTAATTCCAACGTTAAGTCTACTACTGACCCAGTCGTCACAGGGACTCTAAGTGCACTTCCATCTAGTTTCCCATCAAGTTCAGGAATAACTTTCCCTAATGCTGTTGCCGCTCCAGTGGTTGCTGGAATTATATTAGCCGCTGCCGCTCTACCACGTCTTGATTTTGCTCCTTTTTTATGCGGAATGTCTAAGACAGTTTGATCATTAGTATATGCATGAACAGTTGTCATATAACCTTTTAAAATTTTAAATTCTTTATTTAAAACATTAACAACCGGCGCTAAACAATTAGTAGTACATGAAGCAGCACTAATAATTTTTTCCGTGCCATCTAAAACATGTTCGTTTACACCATAGACAATAGTTTTTAAATCACCTTTTGCTGGAGCAGAAATTATAACTTTTTTAGCACCAGCTTTTATATGAGCTTCAGATTTTTCTTTACTGGTAAATTTTCCTGTGCATTCAAATACTTCATCGATGTCTAATTCTTGCCAAGGCAAATTGTTAGGATCCATTTCGGCGTAAATTTTAATTTTTCTTCCGCTTACAATAAGTCCCTCATCGTCATAAGTAATTTCATCAGGCTTATAAGTTCGATGAGAAGTATCATATTTTAATAGGTAAGCTAATTGTTCAGGATCAGTTAAATCATTGATAGCAACAACTTCAAAATCCTTATCTTCTTCCATTAACCTAAAAACTAATCTACCAATTCTTCCAAATCCATTAATAGCTACTTTTATCATATTATCTTCATTCCTTTCTTATCCATTATAAATCCCCTCGCCAATAAATTCTCTTAAAATTGAGTCTTTTGGCACCTCTTCACTAGAAATAGGTAAAAATTGACGTAATAAATTGATTAATCTAATAGCTTCAGCATAAACATCACTGGTCGATTTTATACCATATAATAACGGTTCAGCAAATATTCTTAAAACTCCAATTTCATAACTTAAAGCAGAATTAATGACAATGTCAACATCGTCCTGATACGGATAAATATTTTCTTGTGCTTCTTTATCAACGTTGTGCCATATTTTAAGTGTAGCTTCGGCTTGAGTTCCCCGAAAACGACTATCTCTAACTATCCTTCTTAATTTTCGAAGATCAGTAGTTCTAACTCGGTTATGATTATCTATTTTTAACTGAACAATTGGCGTAACGAAAATTTTAAATTTATTCTCGCGTTTAATATTTTTAGTTAAAGTATCGTTTAATGTGTGAATTCCTTCAACTAATAAAATATCGTCATTGCCTAGTTTTAAATAATTATCTTCATAGACTTTTTTCCCTTTTACAAAATCAAATTTTGGAATGTTTACTTTTTCACCGCGCATTAATTTTTTTAAATGTGTATTAAATAATTCTGTATCAGTGGCTTTAATATTAGCATAGTCATATTCACCATTCTCATCTTTTGGAGTTTTATCACGATCAACAAAATAATTGTCTAAAGATATAAGGTGAGGCTTTAATCCTTTAGCTCTTAAATAAAGTGCTAATTTCTTGGTGGTGGTTGTTTTTCCACTTGATGAAGGGCCTGATAGTAAAACTAATTTAATATCTTTTCTTTTGCGATATATTTTTTCCGCAGCAATTGAAAGTTGATTTTCATAGTGCGTTTCAAATAATCTAATAGCATCAGTATAATTGCCTTTAGCCCCGATTTCATTTAAATCGGCCACCATATCGATATCAATTAAACGTCCCCACTGTTCATATTCTTTATATTTTTCAAAGATCTTTTCATGGTGTTGATATTTAGTTACAATACTTGGATGCTTTATATCTGGATAACTAATAACAAAACTATTATTTCCTAAATAATTAATTTTAAATCTATTTATTTGACCAGTGTCATAAACAATGGGCCCAAAAAAATAATCATATACGTTATTAAGGCGATGAAGATCAACGGTTGAATTACTAGTGTAATTAAGATTTTTTACTTTATCCATCTGACCGTTTTTACGGAAATATTTAATAGCATCAAATCTTGAAACTTTACTTTTAGTAAACAGTAATTTTTGTTTAACAATTTCTTTCATTTTAGTTTCTAATACTTCTATATGCTTTTTAGTTACGCGTTGATTAACTATTTCACAATATATTCCGTTATCTAATGAATAGTTAATTAAAACATCAGCTTTAGGCTGAAGGATTTCTCTCGCCGCAACGATAACTAAAAACTCAAGACTACGGCTGTAAATTCGGTTACCTATACGACTACTACGATCCAAAAACTCTACCGTTCCATTTTCAGTTACTACTTGACTTAAATCAACAGTCAAATGATTAAGTTTTGCGCCTAAAATTGGATATTCAAAGTCTTTTTGAACCAATTTGCTAATTTCATAAAGACTAGTTCCTGGAATAATATTATCAATATAAGTATCTTTATATTTTAATTTGACTTTTCGCATTATACCCTTCCTATTCTTTTTTAATTTTATCAAAAATATATTATTTTGTCAGTATTTTTAATGAATAAAATCAAGCATTTACACTTATTATAAAATTAGGAGGCGATTTTAATGTTAATACCTAATGTAGTAGAAAAAAACAGTGATGGAGAGAGAGTATATGATATATATAGTAGGCTTTTAAAAGATAGAATTATCATTCTAAGCGGTGAAATCGATGATAATTTGGCTAACAGTATTGTGGGACAATTACTATATCTAGATTCAGTTAATCACGACGATATTAGTCTTTATATCAATTCTCCTGGAGGCAGTATCACTTCGGGGATGGCTATTTATGATACAATGAATTTTGTTAAAAGCAAAGTTTCCACAATTTGTATTGGGATGGCTGCAAGTATGGCCGCATTTTTATTATCTAGTGGCGAAAAAGGGTTGCGATATGGTTTACCTAATAGTGAAGTTATGATTCATCAACCACTAGGCGGAGCGCAAGGCCAAGCAACAGAAATTAAAATTGCAGCAGAAAGAATTTTAAAACTAAAGAAAAAGCTAAATAAAATTTTAAGCGAAAACACCGGTCAATCTTTGTCAAAGATTGAAGAAGATACGGAAAGAGATTATTTTCTATCAGCAGAAGAGTCTTTAAAATATGGTTTAATCGATAAAATAATTTAAAAAAGCTCATAATGATATGAGTTTCGTTACTAGAAGTAAAACGAAAAGCAATTCATTAATTTGAGCTTTTTATTGTGTAAGGACTAATAATTGTTCCATCACCTTGTAAACTTATATTGCCATCTAAATATAACACCGGATATATATAACTTTGGTCAGCGGTTAATTTCGGTTCAAGCAAATCATTCATATGCCATGCTTGATTGGTATTTTCGGCAACTGAATTGATAAGCCAAAATTTTTCATTTTCTTTATATAAATAATTATTTTTTTGACAAGGACTGCTTTCCGTATTAAGGACGGCCACAGTAATACAAGAAGAGTCATTACTGGCTGCCATATAATCTGAAAGACTGATTAGGCCAATATAGCCATTCCATGACTTAGTTGCCTCCGCTATTTGCAATTCCTTATTAGTGATAGGTGTAGTTTCAGTAGCCGCCATAATTGTGCCTATATTGAAACTATATTCTAAAGTAATTTTCCTAGCACTGTCTTCTAATTGATTTAAATATGTATTATTTAGATACGTTTGGATAGTGGCATCTTCCCAAGTATTTGATTGATTAGAGTTCCACGGCAATTCAGTTTCTAATGGAGACTCTTTAATTATTTTTACACTGCCATCTTTTTCTACTGAAATTATTCTCCATGTTTCGTTATTAAAGGTTATATAATTATCAGGATCTGTTCCTTTATAAATATATTTCTTTTTATCGGCTGCACTTCTTAACGTACTAGCTTCTTCGGCAATATATAATCCATCGCCTTCGGTAACAACTTTTTCAGCCAAGAAATTAGCGGCTGTTAATGTTTTAATATTTCCTTTAGCATTAATCGATAATTGAGTACTAAAGGCCGCATATCCCACCGTCATAATTAATAGCAAGCAAATTGTCAAACCTACTACTAGCTTTACTTGTTTCTTGTTTTTTCTTTGTTTTATTTTACTCATAATCTCACCTATATTAATTATAACTAATGAAAAGGTATTTTTCAACAACGAAGCTATCAGCTTGACACTATATCATGATTTTCGTTTGGTTATTAATTATATTTATAATGATAATTTATGATGCTTGGATCAATTTATTATTTCATTTTTTTATAATCAATTCTTTACCTAATTTTTAATTCTATTTCTTAATTGCATCACATAATATTTCGAATTTGCTATTTAAGTTATGTATCATTGCTGATTATTGTTTTATTGATTTAAATCTTATATAAAAAACCGTTATAATTCAACGGTTTTAATGTTATTAAGTAATTTACAACTAATTATTTAGAATATTTAGTACCACTTAATTGTTGTTGACCCATTTGTACAAGTCTTTTAGTAATTTCTCCACCTACAGAACCATTTGCTCTGCTAGTAGCATCAGGACCCATTTGAACTCCTAATTCGTTAGCTATTTCATATTTCATTTGTTCGATAGCTTGTTTAGCTCCTGGAACTACTAATTTGCTATTATTACTATTCATACGTTTCACCTCCTGTACATTTATATAGTGTGTACATTTGGCGATAAAATACGTTTTTTTAAGTGGTAATTTTTGTTAAAGAAGATCCTCAAATTTAGTAGTTTCAAAATTTGTGATAGTTTCAATATTAGCAATACATCTATTTATTAATGCTTCATAATCTAATTCTTTTTCATATATTAAACAGTTATTTAATTTGGGATTTATAACTGGGTGTTTAGGTACAAAAATAGTGCAGCAATCTTCAAATGGAAGAATACTTGTTTCATATGTTCCAATTTTTTGCGCTAAATCAATTATTTCCTGTTTGTCAAAACATGCTACTGGACGGATAACTGGCATATTTGTAACATTGTTAATACATGACATACTGCTTAACGTTTGGCTTGCTACTTGTCCTATACTTTCGCCATTTATTATTATTTTAGCGCCAATTTTTTCTGAGTACTTTTCAGCGATGCGATACATCATTCTTCGCATAATGGTTATCATATAAGTATCAGGGCATTTTTTAAAAATGGTTTCTTGAATTTCTGTAAATGGGACAATATGAACTTTAATGTGCCCTGAATATTCGTTTAAAATACTGGCCAATTTTAAAACTTTGTTTTTAGCTTCTTCGCTAGTATGTGGTGGTGACTCGAAATATAAACATTCGATGTTAACCCCTCTTTTTAAAGTTAGATATCCAGCAACCGGACTATCAATTCCTCCACTTAACATAAGCAATCCAGTTCCTTGTATACCCACTGGATAACCTCCAATACCTTTTATTTCATCAGTATAAACAAATGTCCCATTATTTCTTATTTCCACCGTTAAAGTTATATCCGGTTGGTGGACATCAACTTTGAAATTAGTATTTTTTAAAATTAATCCTCCCAATTTCTTACTATATTCCATTGATGAAATTGGATAGCTTTTATCAGCACGATTTGTAATTACTTTAAAAGTTTTCTTGGTTATATCCATAATTTCCAATGCTTTATTTAATACTTCTTCAATATTATTATTAACTTTATGGCAAATTACTATACTATGTATACCAAAAACTTTCTGTAATTTGTTGACAATTTTTTCAGCATTGTTGCACTTTATGTACATACGCACACGATCTTTTACTATTTCTATATCTTCATCGTTTAATAAATTACGAATATTTTTTTCTAAAACATTAATAAAAACTTTTCGATTTTCTTTTTTAGTTGTAAGTTCTCCATATTTTATTAGTATTAATTGATTCATAATATGCCTCATTTCTTACGTTACTTTTGCTAAATAAAATAATATTACCTAACAAGAGAAATGTTTTCCCCAATAATTATATCACATCTCTTTCATTTTTTGATAAACTTTATCTAAACATTTTTGACTTAATTTGCTAGGATGTTCATAGGAACACCCTTTAATTAGGCGTGATATAGTGTTAAGCGAAGAAAGAAAAAGCAAATTGATAATAGCATTACGAAAAGAATTACGACAAAATCCAGAATTTGATGTAGAAAAAACCTATGATGAAAGTTATAGATACGAAAGACTTAAAATAAGCACGGACATATTAGAACAAGTAATTTTCTATGAAAGTAAAAATATACGCTTAATCTTAATATTCCCTGTAAATGAATTAAGAAAACTAGATTTATCAGAAATAGATTTTGTTGGTGTTGATATAAAATACACTGATTTAAATAATACAAGTGCTAAGGCCGAAAAAGATTTCGTGGATAAATTTATATGTACCGTCAAAAAATTAGTAAAATCAAAAAATACTAAAGTATAATTACAGTGAGAGGAATAAATAGTCAAGGTGATTAATTATTCTTTTTTATTTTTTTCACTAAATACAAAATATTGATCAAGTAATTATTTAAGACTATTTTAAGACTAAATACAAGTTTTAAAAGTTGGGCCACAAAATTACATTTAGCTCTTTAAAGAACAGTTGTTGTTAAATAGTTAAAATGTTGTATAATTTTATTTAAAGATAAACTAGCTGCTTATTTAAACGATAATATTTTAACTTTTGACATTAATATTTTTGTAAATATCATAGCATATAATATGCTAAAAGCTTATTTATTTCTTCTTTAATTTTCCAGTTAAGCATGTTATAATATATAAAATTAAAGGAGGAACAGTATGAAAAAAATAGCTTTATTTGTTTCAGATATTCAGGGCACATTGCCAGCAACCGAAAATGGCGAAAATGCCCAGAGTATTAAAGTATTTTTTAACACACTAAATGAACTTGGCGAAAAATTAGGGGCAGAAGAAATTTTATTTTCTTTATCGTCAACAGTTGACAAAGAAAATGTTTTAAAGAAGCTTAAAGAGCTTGTGCCATATATGAAAGGTTCAAAAATTAGCTTAGGCAATCAATATAGCGAGACTGAAGCTTTTGATTATGATGGCAACGTCCTTTTTAATTATGAAAAAGGCAAAGCTAAATTAGAATTAATGGCTGAGGAAGCGGCTAATTTACAAGCAAATAACAACGAAATTGTTTGGATGGGTTTTGCCGATGATTTAGGTGAAATTTATCCTGACGTTATTACCCCTATGTTCCCGGAGATTCCTATTACTTTAATTTATCCAGAGTTCCCTAATCCCTTACCTTTTGATACCGTGATTAGTGAAATACAAGAAGTATCAAACACTTTAGGTGAAGAACATTTACTTAAACAAAAAAAATGATAGTTTTTGAAATAGGAAGACTTAAAAAGTTGTATCGGGTATAAATTGCCTCTAATTTAAGGGTTGTCACTTATAACTTACCGGTGACAACCCTTTTAATTGTCTCTTCAAAAAACTCGTTTTTTAGAAAAACGAGGGTTCATATCATTTGGCTTCTTCACTATAAAAATCTAATAATTTATCATAAATTCCTGGCTCTATTTTATTTAAAGAATTTATGGTTAATTCTAATGATTTTTTATATTCACCTTTATTAAATAATACTTCTGAATAAATGAGATTTTTATCTAACTCTTTTTCCGTAGATCGATAACGGTTACCATAAACAATAGCCATTTCAGCAAACATTGCAGTTTTCATCATTTCTTTAGTTTTTCCAAAAAGTTTTAAAGCAAGATCTCTAGCAGTATCGACCCTTGTATTTAAGGTTTCAATAGTTAATGGCTTTTTATCTAGTTCTTTAACTATTTCTTTGATGGCCTCACTAGCTTCTTTTAATTCAATATAATAACTATTAGGAATAACTGGTAAATTATAATTTCTAATCTGACCTTTGGCATCTTTTAATAATATATTTACTTCATCTAATTGCTGTCTAGCGCGAACTTCATCATCATGCATACTGCCAATAACACTTAATGATCTATCCAGTTTGTCTTCGATTGCCGATAATTTTACAACTAACCTTTCAATTTCTTCAGTTAACTTTGAGTAAGCAAAAGTATGGTTATTAGTATGGCTAATCAAAGTGTTATAATCATTATTCAAAGCAGTTAGTTCATCTCTAACTTCTTCTAAAGTTTTAATATCTTCTGGTTCTAAACTATACATATTTTTTAAATCATCCATCTGATTAAAGATATCAGTAACTAGGCTATTAGTCTTATCTAGTTTTGTTTTTAAAGTTTTATTAGCTTCTTCATACTCACTTTTAATAATCTTTTCTTTCTCAAAATCAGTAAATAGTGATTCAAAATATTCAGTTAAAACTTTTAACTCAAATAAACTATCTTCTAAATCAAGAACTTTAGCTCTATCTAAAATATCTTTTATTTTTTTATTAGCTTCTTCAATATTAAACTCGACATTTAAATAATCCAATGGATAGCCTTCAGCGAGCATTCGATTATATATAGTAGTTATCTCTTCCATTTTTTTAGGTAAAATTCCCTCACCTATTAGCACAATCGATGGCATTTCTTCAATAACAACTTCCATATGCCTTAGCATTTCTTCGATAGCACTAACAATTGTACTGACTTCGTCATACTCGTTCTTATCCATAATATTTTCGAAATCCTCAAAGCGTTTAGAAATATTTTCAAATTGAAGCTCTATTGAAGGAATAGTATCACCGAATTCTGATTTAATTTCATTAAATTTTTCAAAAAGCTCACGATATCTAGTTTTTAATTTAGTTATAACAGCTCGGCTGCGTTCTTCGCTAGTTGTTAGCTCTTTTATTTCATCTAATAAAAATTCTGATTTAGTTCGTACTTTATAAATTTCCATCTCAAGTTTAGCAATCTTATACATAGTGCTTTTATAGTCCATTTTGGAAAGCGAATATTCAGCCTCGATTAGCATATCAGTTATTTTAGGAATTCTTGTCTCTTTAATATCTTCTAGACGTTCTTTCCAATCATTATACATAACTTCTAATTTCTCGTTTTTTAAATAAGTTTCAACTTTGGCTAATTCTGGGGCTACGGGGGCAGTATCTATTTGATTTTTCTGATATTCTAAATCTTCAAGCATTTGTTTAAACTTTTTTTTCTTATGCCGTTTCATAATATTCAAAATTATAAAAAGAACGACAATAGTTGCGGCAAAAGATATCCCAGCGATTAATATTGTATTGTCCATTTTATCACCTAGCATTATTTTAGCACATTTTTGTCTTTTTTTGTATTCTTTTAGATTATTTTGTCAATTTTACTTTTAAAATAATCGACCCTTGACATTTTAGGTGAATCTATAATATGGTGGTATTTTTTAATTACTATATTAAAATAATTTTATTGTAAAAGATTTTATTAAAAACAATTAATTACTTGAGTTACCAATCTCCATTTAATTATTATGTACCTGTGCATAATTAAAATAAAAGGTATTGACTTCGAAGTAAAAACATAATATAATTAAAGAGCGCGTACTTAAGCAGCGTTATCTTGAAAATTATAATGTGTTTATTTCCTAAAGGGGTTACCATGTAACTTTAGCTGCAAAGCGAAGGTATTAATATAATACACCCTATAATTTGGCAAGATAACCTCTCACGCGATAGAGGGAGGAAAAAAAATATGGCTAGATATACAGGACCTATGTATAAAAAATCTAGAAGACTTAGTTTTTCAATTTTAGAAAATGGTAAAGAATTAGCTAAAAAGCCTTACATTCCTGGTGAGCACGGACAAGACAGAAGAAAAAAATTATCTAACTATGGGGTGCAACTTCAAGAAAAACAAAAAGTTAGATTTATGTATGGCCTTAATGAAAAACAATTTAGAAAAACTTTTGAAAAAGCTGGTAAAACGAAAGGCGTACATGGTGAAAACTTACTTAAATTACTAGAAAGTCGTTTAGATAATTTAGTTTACCGTATTGGTTTTGCTACTACTAGAAAAGGTGCGAGACAATTAGTTAATCACGGACATGTGACAGTTAACGGTAAAAGAGTAGATATCCCATCTTATCAAGTTAAACCAGGGGATGTAATTGGCCTTATGGAAAACGATAAAGAGTTGGCTGTGGTTAAAGCTTCTTTAGAGGCTTTACAAAACAGAGTTGATTTCATCACTTATGACGATAAAAAGATGGAAGCTACTTATGTTAGAATGCCAGAACGTTCTGAATTGAATGCTGATATTGACGAAGCATTAATTATCGAATATTACAACAGATAGAACAAGAGAAATCTTGTTTTTTCTTTGACCTTGCATGTAACAAAATGTTAAAGTATATAAAAAAACACAGAATTACTGTATTTTTTATCTTACTCCACCACCAGCGGAAAAACCGCCAGAACTCATACCACCGCCAGAAAAACTACCGCCATTATAAGCTGCACTTTGAGCAGCATTGGTCCATGAATGGGTAATAAGATTTAAAGCGATAATATTATTAAAATACATTTCGTTTTCTTTATATAAATCCGGATAAAATTCTTTTAATTGTTTAGCAACCTTATCAGCAATACCAAACATTTCAGCAAAAATTAAGTACTCGTCCCAAAGATGAATTTCAATAGCCTTTTTATCTTCGATTTTTGTCATTTCATTTAAGAATTTTTTTAGGCCTTTTAATTTAGTAACTTCTTCAGCTAGATGTGATGTAAATTTTAAGATATTTCGCTTTTTGCCAGGCTTATATTCTTCTTCGTTTTTAACAATATAACTTTTTTCAATTAAAAGGTTTTTCGAAACTTGCTCTGCTTGTTCTAACCATTTGTCAAGTTTTTGGTAATTGTTCGAACACCATTTTTTAAACTCTTTAGGATTAAGAAGATTATCTTTAGCACTTTGTTTTAACAAGTCAGCTAGTTGAGCTTCAATTTCATTGGTAAAAGTATTGAGCTGTCTTAAATCGATATTAAAATTATCATCCTTATTAAAATCAAATTTACTGCCTTCATAAGGAATCATATCTATTTGCTTTTCTTTAAGCCATTTTAACAAATAAGCATTTATTAAATTATTTTTTAAAATAATGCCTTCATATTTACCAATATAATAAGCTTCTAAAATATCTTTGTTAAAAGGAATATCACGGAAATAATTTATGTTTTTTGGAATGATATATTCTGTTTTATCAATTCGATCATTCTGTGCTGCTTTGGATATTAAATAAATTGTAACAACTAGAATAATTATTAAGAAGAAAAATCCAAAAATAGCAAGCAACAACATATCGATCAATGAATTTTGTTCATTTAGTTTTGCTCCTTCTAACGCTTCGTTTGCCACATCTTCATAGGTGCCACTTTTATTAATGCTTAAGGTAAACATATTTTTAGGAAATCCTACTAATGCAACAGCATATTCATCCGTCTTAATTTTACCTTTGCTCTTGAAAATAACTTGGTTATCTTTAATACTATTTTTACTATTAAAGCCATATGAACTATATTTAATATCGCTTAATTTGCTAGGAGCGTTAATAGTTAAGCTAAATTTATCTGGGGCTGGATTCATATCTTGCGGTAAAAAAGTAAAATATAAAATTTGGCTATCGTCATACTGCCATACTAAGTTATTTATCGTATAAGTAACTGTATAAGTATGGGTTCCATATTCTATGCCCCAGCATAGCTCTAAACCATCATCTAGTCTATTAATGCCATTTTTATTAGCTTTCTGTTCTTTACTAGCGTCAATATCCCAATTAGCTATATAAGTATACTCTTTCCCATCTCGTGATACTGTAAAATCCGTAATAGTTCGATCAGTCATTTGGCCAAAGGTATGGTAACTTTCTGTGCCTTCATCTATATTTAATTTCCAGATTTCAGTTACATGACCGTTACCGTTTTCATCTATATCAACAGTAGTGTGCAAACTATCTAAATTGTTTGCTTTAACGCTCCCGATGAAACCAAAACAAATAAAAAACATGATAATAATCGATAATCTTCTTTTCATTCTCTCACTCCTCGTATATTTTTATTGTACCATAATAGTTATCTTAAATAAATAATTTTTTTTGATTATTTGAGCGATTAAAAGTGGCGATAATTTTAAGTTTATATAAAAATATATTAAAACATCTAAAGATTTTCAGATGTTTTTGTTAGATGATCGATTTTTTCAGATAAATCTTCGTTGATAAACTCTTTATCAGCCTCCATTAATAATTCATGGATTTCTTCTTCTTTGGTATCAAGAAAGACTTCTTCAATACGATCAACTCGACATTTTTCAGCTTGAATAATCGCTTCGACTTTGGTAGCTGCTTCATTTAAATCATCATTAACCACAACATAGTTATATTTGGTAACCTCGTTAATTTCACGGTAAGCCGTATGAAATCTTTCAATGATCTTTTCATTACTATCAGTTTTTCGTTTTTTTAATCTTTTGACTAAAGTTTTTAAAGAAGGAGGCATGATAAAGATAAAAATAGCTTCTGGAATTAATTTTTTTATGTTGGCCGCACCTTCAATTTCAATTTCTAGAAAAACGTCAATTCCTTGATCTAATTTTTCACTAATTGATGCTTTAGGAGTCCCATAATAATTACCAGCGTATTTAGCATATTCTAAAAAGTAATCGTCTTTAATTTTTTGCTCAAACTCTTTTTCATTAACAAAATTGTAAGTCACACCTTCTATATCATTTGACCGAATTGGCCTTGATGTTGTAGATATAGATAACCATCTATTTTGTGACGTTTTTTCTAGCAGTTTACTAATTACACTACCTTTTCCACTCCCACTTGGGCCAGAAATAATAATTAACTGTCCTTTGTCTTTTTGTTTAATCATTAGCAATCATCCTTTTAAAATTTTCCAATAAAATATTTCTTTTTACCACGTCTAACGACTAATATTTCGCCTTCGATAGCAAAATCTTTATCGATAAAGAATCCTTCATCAGTAATTTTTTCTTCATTAATTGTAATACTGCCAGCGTTAACAAATTCTCTAGCTTCTCTTTTACTAGTAGCAATTTTACCATCAACCAGAAAATCAATAATATTAACATTTTCTTTGGCTTTAAAAGTAGGTACCTCTTTGAACCCTTCAATTATTTCTTCTTTAGTTAAATTCTTGATTTTTCCGCTAAATAATGCTTCACTTATTTTAAGTGCTTTTTCATAAGCTTCTTTTCCGTGAACTAAAGTAACAACTTCCTTGGCTAAAGCTTTTTGGGCAATTCTTTGTTCGGGATTTTCAATTTGCCTTCTTTCAATTTCGATTATCTCTTCTGGGGTTAAGAAAGTAAATATTTTTAAATAACTAATTACCATTTCATCTTCAGCGTTGATAAAAACTTGATACATTTCATATGGTGATGTTAAATTTTTGTCAAGCCAGACTGCATTACCTTCACTTTTACCAAGTTTTTTGCCATCTTTAGTGGTAACTAGTGGCATCGTAAATCCGTAAGCTTCTTTTCCGGTTTTTTTCCTAATCAAATCAATACCAGCGGTAATATTTCCCCATTGGTCAGATCCTTCAACTTGTAATGTACAATTTTTGTTTTCAAAAAGCCATAAAAAATCCAATGCTTGCATTATCATATAAGAAAACTCTGTATAAGTTATACCGCTATCTAATCTTCTTCTGATAATATCTTTATCTAACATGTAATTAACATTAAAATACTTGCCATAGTCTCTTAAAAAATCGATAAAATTAATGTCTTTTGACCAATCATAGTTATTGACCATTTCATAACCGAACAAATTAGTAATTTGTTTTTTAATAGCTTCATAATTTTCATGTACTGCCTGCTTCGAAATCATAGCTCTTTCAGTAGTTGGTCTAGGATCCCCAATCATGCCAGTAGCTCCACCTACTAATAAAATTGGGTGGTGACCACCTTGCTGTAATCTTTTAGCTGTTAACAGCGATGAAAGATGGCCAATATGCAGACTACTAGCCGAAGGGTCAGTTCCCCAATAAAAGGTTAAACCTCCGTTATTAATTTTTTCTTCTAAGTCGTCGCCAGCCTCATCTTTAATAAGCCCGCGCCATTTTAATTCATCATATAGTTTCATTATTTTTCTCCTTTCTCACACGTGCAATTGTCACAGTGGCAATCATTATCAGTACACTGATGAATATTATTAACAATATTTACACTATTACTTGTTCCAATTCTAGTGGCTCCGGCTTCAATTAACTTACTCATTTTTTCATAAGTATCGATACCACCAGAAGCTTTTATTTCTAAAATTTCGTTTTTATGATCGTTTATAATTTTCACATCTTCTAAACTTGCCCCTCTTTTACCAAACCCAGTTGAAGTTTTAATAAAGTTAACAAAGGTGTTATTACATATCTCGGTCATTTTGATAATTTCTTTTTCGGTTAACAAAGAGGTTTCGATAATAACTTTTAAAACCTTGCCATCAATTGAATCTCTAATATCTTCAATTTCCATTTGAAGATATTTATAGTCTTTGTCTTTTAAAGCGCCGACATTGATAACCATATCTATTTCATCAGCACCCATTTCAACAGCTTCAATAGCTTCGAATGCTTTGGTTTTAGGGGTGTTCATACCTAGTGGAAAACCAACGACAGTACAAACACGAATGTTAGTTGCCTCTAAGAGTTCTTTAGCTAAAGCAACATAACAAGGGTGAACGCAAACTGACTCAAAATTATATTCCATGGCTTCTTGACATAGTTTAGCAATATCTTTAGCGGTGGCATCCATATTCAAATTAGTATGGTCAATGTATTTTCCTATTTCCATAATTTATCCTCCTAAAAATAAAAAGCCCCATAGAATATAAGGACGGAATTATCCGCGGTACCACCTTACTTCATAGGGACTATGCACTTACAGTTTATAACGGTAACTGACCGGTTTGACTCCAAATATGTAATTCATTATTTAACCTTGGCTAGCTTTCATCAACCACTAACTTTCTAATTTACTAGTCAAATAATTACTGAGTATTTTTCTTTGTCAATTAACAAAACTATACCATATGTGTTTTATTTAGTCAACTTTTGATTTTTAAAAACTATTATTTTACTTAGAATATAGTTCATTATAACAACGACAACTTGAACTATCAATTTAGCAATTGTATCATTTATATGCATTAAACTAAACATAATATACATAAGAGCCATATCGACAATTAATGAAGTGATTCTGGCTAACACAAAATTGACAGTTTCTTTAATTTTAGCTTTACCAATGGTCTTACTTTTAAAGACATATTTTCTATTGGTAATATATGCAAAAGATACGGCACATATCCAAGATAAAACATTGGCAATTTGAATATCTAAATCACTCTTAGCCGAAAGAAATGTATTAGCAAATAATAAGTATGTAGCAACACTAACAACCGTTGTTAAAGCGCCGAAGAAAAGATAGCTAATTATTTCTTCATATTTAGCGTATAGATTTTTTAGATTTTTTAGCATTTAAGTTCTCCTTTGTGTTATCGATTATCTCTCGGGTAATATAAATTGGTCTTTTCTTAGTCTCGACATAGGTTCTAGCTAAATATTCGCCAATTATTCCAAGACAAAGAAGTTGCATGCCACCTAATAATAAAATTAAAGTAACGATGGTAGCATAACCAGGAATCGCAATAGAGAAAAATAGTTTTTGAACAACCACTATAATTAAATATACTAGTGACATTAAGGAAACTAAAATACCTATTATCGTGGCTAAACGCAAAGGAACAGTCGTAAAAGAGACAATTCCTTCAATCGCATATTTAAACAATTTCCAAAATGACCATTTAGTAACTCCAGAGTTTCGCAGTTCAACATCATAGGGCATATAATAGTTGTTAAAGCCGACCCATGAAAAAATTCCTTTTGAAAAACGATAATATTCTTGCATTTCCAAGATAGAATCAACCATATTCCTTCTGAACATTCTAAAATCACTAGCGCCTTGGACAAACTCAATTTCAGATATTTTATTTATTAATTTATAAAATGTATTTTTACAGAAGGTAAGAAAACTTCCTTCTTTTCTATGATCCTGATAAGCGACAACAGAATCGTACTCAGGGTGTTCATCTAAAATTTCAACCATGGTTTTTACATACTCAGGTTTTTGCTGTAAATCGGCATCAATAATGCAAACATAGGCTCCTGTTGAATGTTTTAAACCAGCAAAGATTCCTGATTCTTTTCCAAAATTTCTAGAAAAACTAATTACTTTAATATTTTGACTACTTTCTTCGGCAATCTGTCTAAGTTTATCCATTGTCCCGTCTTTACTACCATCATTGATAAATATTATTTCATAATTATACGAACTATCTTTGAATGTGGTTTCAATAGTATCCGCAAATAGTTTTACATTTCCTTCTTCATTATAACAAGGAACGACTAATGATAACTTCATAACATACCTCTTTTCACTAATTATTAATGATTATACCATAAATAATGGCTAGTGTGTATTTTTCTAAAGAAAAAAAGGATTTACTCCTTTAACATGCACATGTAGTGACATAATCATACTGGTATTGTTTATGGGCTTCATCATAAGTAATTTTTATGTATCCAGACATAGTTTGATTATTGCGTGGATCTTTTAGCTGCTTGTTACTACCAATATAGCCTGAGGTTTGTAAATCATTAATCGATTTACAAATACACTTATTGTTCTCCGTTGGCAGGCTTTTTAAGTTGTCAGTTCCCCATCTTTCAGCAGCATTTTTCAAAGTATCTATTTGTTCATTGTAAGCTTTTTCTCTTGAATTTTTTAATGCATCTTGAATAATTGGGAACGTAATTCCAGCAATAACGGCGAGTAGTGCAATTACAGTCAACAATTCTATTAGTGTAAAGCCTTTTTGGTTCATAAATTATCCCACCTTATTATAAATAAATTATAGCGTTCCTAAAGCATCATTGTCAAGAATAAAAGGTATTATTCTCCAAAGACTTACTTTTTTCGCAAAAAGTGTAAAGAAAAACCGACTATTCGTCAGTTTTAATTTTTCCTTCTTTAATTTCTTCTAAGATTTTTTCAATTTTTTGACCATATTCAATGGATTCATCATATACAAAATTTAGCTCAGGAATTTGTCTAACATCCATACGGTCTCTTAATTCGTGTCTAATATATCCCGCTGCGCTCTTTAATGCTTTGGCAGTTTCCGCTTTTTTATCGTCATTTAATACAGTATAATATATTTTAGCAAAACTTAAATCATTCGTAACTTTAGCATCTGTAATAGTTACAAATTTTATATCTTTGTTTTTTACCTCTGTTTCTAAAATATAACTTATTTGTTCAATTAAAACATCGGAAATTCTTTCGCTTTTTGTACTCATTACTATCCCTCCTTTAGGATATTTTTATTATACCAAATTATAAGTTATAGGTCAAAAAAAGCGACATTTATCGCTTAATTTCTACCATTTCATAAGCTTCGATAATATCGCCTACTTTTATATCACTAAAGTTCTCAATGGTAATACCACATTCAAGTCCTTTTTTAACTTCTTTAACAGAGTCTTTTTCTCTTTGAAGAGAGCCGATGGCTCCATCATAAATAACTACGCCATCACGAATTACTCTAGCTTGACTATTTCTCGTGATAGTTCCTTCAACAACAAAAGAGCCTGCAATATTACCAACTTTAGAAAATTTAAAGATTTGTCTAATTTCAGCATTACCTAAAATCTTTTCTTCATATTCTGGATCAAGCATACCTTGCATGGCTGCTTCCATTTCTTCAACGACTTTATAGATAATATCATAGAGTCTAATTTCAACACCAACTTCAGCAGCTTTATCTTTTATGGCATTATTTGGTCTAATATTAAAACCAATAATAATTGCATTTGAGGCTTTAGCTAAAACAATATCGCTTTCAGTAATAGCTCCAACACTACTTCTAATAACATTAACTTTTACGCCTTCGATATCGATTTTTTCTAGAGAATTTTTAACAGCCTCTGAGCTACCGTTAACATCGGCCTTGACAATAACATTAATTTCCTTTAATCCTTCACCAATCTTAGAAAATAAATCTTCTAGAGAAACGGCAGTTTTCTTATTAATTTCTTTTAATCTAGCCTTATTTTTTCTTTCTTCAGCAATACTTCGAGCTTGTTTTTCAGATTCAAAAGCCATAAATTTATCGCCGGCACTTGGAACCTCATTTAATCCTGTAATTTCCACAGGTTGCGATGGATAAGCGGCGGTTATTTCTTCACCTTTATCGTTTTTCAATGTTCTAATTTTACCATAGGCCGTCCCTACTACAACTGGATCGCCTAATCTTAGAGTTCCGTTTTGAATTAAAATAGTTACGATTGGGCCCACATGTTTATTTAATCTTGATTCAACAACGGTCCCCATCGCATATCTATTTGGATTAGCTTTTAATTCTTGCATTTCAGCAACTAAAAGGATATTTTCTAACAATTCGTTAATACCGTCGCCAGTGGCGGCAGAAATTTTAGTGAAAATAATGTCCCCACCCCATTCTTCCGGCATAAGTCCATATTCACCTAATTCTTGCATAACTTTATCTGGATTAGCTCCTGGTTTATCCATCTTATTAATGGCAACTAGTATTGGGACACCAGCGGCTTTAGCATGGTCGATGGCTTCCTTAGTTTGTGGCATAACGCCATCGTCAGCGGCGACAATAATAATAACAATATCAGTGATACTGGCACCCCTAGCACGCATTTCGGTAAATGCTGCATGTCCTGGTGTATCAATAAAGGTAATTAACTTTCCGTCGCATGTTACTTGATAAGCGGAAATTGCTTGAGTGATTCCTCCAGCTTCAGTGGAAACAACGTCTGTTCTTCTAATTGCATCAAGTAAAGTAGTCTTACCATGGTCGACGTGACCCATAATAGTCACTACTGGTGGCCTGTTTTCTAAGTCTTTTTCATCATCGTAAATTTCAAAATTTTCAAAATTGGTGATATCGGCCACATCTTCTTTTTTTAAAGTTTTGCCATAATCTTCAATTAATATTTCAGCATTTTCAAAAGTGATAGGGCTATTAATGTTAACCATCAAACCTAATGCGAACAATTTTTTTATAATTTCTGAACTGGGAACCCCGATGGCTTCAGCTAGATTACCAATCGTCATATTTTCTTTATATAAAACTATGTTTTCATTTTGCGCTGGGGCATTACTTTGTAATTTTTCTTTACTTTTATACATTGCTTTCTTTTGTTTAGCCAAATCGTCTTTATTAATAGTGGCTTTTTCTTCTTTTACTTTTGACTCTTTAGGTTTAGATTTTTTGGCTGGCGCTTTGGGGGTAATAACTTTTTCTTCATAAGCTGCTTCAATTTCTTCATCTGTTTCTAAGTTATTATCTAATAAAACAATGGCATCTTCATCTAATAAATCATCAGCGCTATTAACAGCTATATTTAATTCTCTACACTTATCTAAGATTGATTCAACTGTTCTATTAACATCTTCAGCATATTCTAATACACTCATCATAATAAGCACCTCTTTTCTATTAATTTACTATTTTTTTTAATTCTTCAAATACTTCATCAGGTACGGTTGTCTCTAAGACTTTATTTAAAACTTGGCTTTTTTGCGCTTTTTCAAAAACGGCTAAATCTTTTTTTAAATAAGCTCCATGCCCATTAACTTTACCAGTGACATCAACGACAACTCCATTATTTGTGCGAACAACTCTAATTAATTCTACTTTAGGTAGTTTTTCTTTTGTAACCACACACATGCGCATTGGTATTTTTCTTTGCTTCATTATTAATCAACAATATTTATGCCAAGCTCTTTAGCTTGTTCATAAGTCTTTACATCGATTTTATAATGAGTTAATCGAGCGGCCAAACGAACATTTAGGCCTTTTTTACCAATGGCAAGTGATAAATTTTCGTTGTCAACGACAACTAAAGCTTCTTTTTTCTTTTCATCAGTTACAAAAACGTGTAAATTTTTAGCCGGGCTTAGAGCGTTTTCAATAAATCTAGAGTCATCTGTATCGTAAGGAACAACGTCGATTTTCTCGCCATTTAATTCATCAATAATACGGCTAATACGGCTACCTCTTTCACCGATACAAGCTCCTACTGGATCGACGTTAGGGTTCTCTGAATAAACAGCAATTTTAGTGCGGTTTCCAGCATCTCTTGCGACACTATATACTAGGATAATACCTTCGTTAATTTCTGGAATTTCTAATTCAAATAATCTTTTTACAAAACCGTAATGACTTCTAGAAAGTAAAATCAATGGCCCTTTTGAATTATTTTCAACTTTACTAATATAGACTTTAATACTAGCCCCCATTTTAATGGTTTCGCCAGGAATTATTTCTGATTTTGGAAGAATCCCCTGGGTACGGCCTAAATCAATATAGTAATTTCGAACGTCTTCCATAGCTACATTACCAATAACCATTTCGTCTTGTTTGTCAGCGAATTCATTATTAATAATTTCTCTTTCTGCTTCTCTGATTTTTTGAACAACTACTTGTTTAGCAGTAGCAGCTGCTACTCTTCCAAAGTCTTTAGGGGTTACTTCTTCTTCAATAGTTTCACCAATTTCAATGTCAGGAACAATTTTACGAGCTTCAGCTAAAGTAATATGAATACGGTCATCAAAATAGTAATCTTTTTCCACTTCTTCTTCATTACCTTCTTCATCCGTAATAATTTCAGTTTCATATTTACCATCTTCTTTTTCCCACTCTTCATTTAAAACAACTGTTTTAAACGAATAAATTTTAATATCTCCAGTTTCTCTATTGATGTCCACTCTGACATTAGATAGTGAATGGTAATTTTTCTTATAAGCCGATGTTAAAGCAAGCTCCATTGCATTATAAATAGTATCTTCATCAATACCTTTTTCTTTAGATAGAGCTTCCACAGCTTTTTTGAAAACTTCTCCATCCATTTTAATCACTTCCTTTCTCTTTTGAGCATACGTCAAGAACATAACTTTCACTTATTAGATCTGCTTGGTCTAAAAGCGGGTTAACAATGTCATTAACAATAACACAATCATTAATGTTTATGTAACCGTTTTTATCGATAACTAAAGTAAGGGTATTTATATTATTTTCGTCTTTACCATAAGTAACATTATCTAATATATAACCTTTTTCTAGAATTGCTGCTTCTAATAAGTCTCTCACCTTTTTTTCAATCATGCTAGCCTCCTACTACGTTAAAGAGTGGGGATGCCCACTCTTCTGTCTCATGTGTTATCACAAATATTATACCACAACTTTTATTAATTTTAAAAGTACTTTTCCAAAATTAATAATAATTTTATTTAAAACTATATTAGTTTATGATCAAAGTTCAAGATTTATGTAATTATTATTAAATAAAATTGCTGTTTTCATAGAAAGACTATTAAAATATTTTAAAAACCATCTTATCTT
The DNA here is from genome assembly GCA_944358695.1 of uncultured Bacilli bacterium. GTDB lineage: Bacteria > Bacillota_I > Bacilli_A > RF39 > UBA660 > Coprosoma. The sequence continues at coordinate 21,893 of CALVRM010000013.1, forward strand.
TATTAACATGCATTAATACTTAATACGTTGGTTGTATTTCAAATCTTCTGAGTAATTATATTTTTCATTAGCTTTATAATCGGTATATGTTTTATTAAAGCTGCCAAAGTCTTCTGATCTTTCTTCCGTATTTGTTTCGGTCATATTATCTAACGCAATTTTTATTTTTCGTAATATGTCTTGATCCAAATCATTTGCCGTACTTTTACTCGATGAAGTACGCACTGAACGTAACAGTTCTTCAATTTTTTCTAGCAATTCTTCAGTTGCCATATTACCCACATTATTATCTTTTGAATCTGTTGAAGATGGACTTTGAGCTTGAGTTTTTGGAATATGAACGTTCCTAGAGGTTCGGCTTAACTTAGCATCATATTTTTGTCTAGAAGATGCATCTGATAGTATACTATAGGCAGCTGTCACTTCTTTCATCATTTCTTCAAGTTCGGCAATAACCTCTCTTGGTTCATCAATATGGGCATTAGGATGAAATTCTTTTGATCGCTCTCTAAACGCTTTTTTTATTTCTTCTTGGGAAGCCGTTGGCGAAACGCCTAATATTTCATAATAAGTTTTTTGCGGCATAAAAACTCCCTCCTTTTTTGGCTATAAGGTAACATCTTAAGCGTTAATTGTCAAATTGTAAGGTGTCATCGGTTCTTTAAAACGCTAAAAACAATTTTTTATATTAACGATATTTTAGTTTTAGTATGCGTAAAAGGCAACTGTTAACTTACGTCATAAGAATAATAAATATCATATATGGTATCTTATTTAAAGAGAAGCTTTTATGAACTCATTAAAAAATTAAATCTAGAATGTTTAAATAAAGTTTATCAAAAAACGGAAGAGATGTGATATAATTATTGAGAAAGCTAATTGTTTTGCTGGGTAATGTTATTTTATTTAGCAAAAATAATTAAAGGAGATGACAAATGGTAATTTTTAATAATAAAACTAGACTTAAAAATTTTATAAAAGGTTTTAGCATTGTTTTACTTTATTTTCTAGTTAGTTTTTTTAGAACTGCGCCTTTAACTTTATTAAATATAGATTATGATTCTATGTCTATCTTGGCAAAGGAATGTTACAATCTTGCCACAGAACTAGCTTTAATCGCGGTTATTGTTATAGTGTTTTTTAAACAATATAAAGCGGCGTGGAATGATTTAAAAAAGAATCATCGAAAATATTTTAGCGACAATTTAAGGCTTTATTTGCTTGGGGTAATTTTAATGATGAGCGCTAACGCATTAATAGCAGTCCTAGGAGGAGCAATGTCGGAAAATGAATCTTCTATTAGAGATCAATTCGCCGTCGCTCCTATTTATACTTATATTTCGGCTGTCTTTTTAGCGCCTATTTTAGAAGAAAGCATATTTAGATTAAGTTTTAGAAACATGTTTGAAAATAACTTTTTATTTATTGTGATATCTGGAGTTGTTTTTGGTGGCCTACATTTAATTAGCGGTGTTAGTATGGATTTATTATTTTTATATGTTATCGCATATTGTAGTTTTGGAGTTATTTTTGCATATATGTTAACCAAAACAAATAATATTTTTGTATCCACGGGATTTCATCTAATGCATAATGGTATCTTAATGTCATTACAAGTGTTTTTATTATTATTTAGTTAGTAATAGTTTAATAGCGGTCTTTGCTAAAAGTATAAAAAATAAAAAACATGGAAAGTGTTAATATTTTATTATGTATCAATTAAAAGATCTTTTGTCTTTTTTTCTTTTGTGGTAAAATTATACTAGGTGGTTCTAATGAGTAAAAAAAAGAAAAAAAAGAGGTTTACTATTTTAAAAATATTTTTCGGTTTTATATTTATCTTAGGGCTTATTTATTTATATGGCGCTTATATAGAACCTAAAAATATCAAAGTTCATGAATATAAAATTACTAGTGAAAAAATTAGCGACAACTTTGAGGGATTTACAATTGTTCATTTAAGTGACATTCATTATGGACGCGTTTTTAAGCAAGCAGATTTAAAAAAACTAGTAAAACGAATAAATAGTATTAACCCGGATATCGTAGTAATCACCGGTGATTTAATTGATCGAGATACAAAAATGACAACAAGTCTTTCTAGCAACATAAGCAAAGAGCTAAATAAAATTAAGGCTAATAGCGGCAAATACGCAATTACTGGCAATCATGATGTTAAATTTGATGAATGGGATAACATTATCAGCAATGGCGGATTTACAAATTTAAATAACAATTATGATACAATTTATAACAAAGGATACGAATCTTTATTGATCGCTGGGGTAAGCTCTTTTAAAGATAAAGAATCGATTATTAATAAAAACCAAAAAACGGAAAATTATCTTAATTCCTTTGAAAAAGATGGACCAATTTATAATATTTTACTTATTCATGAACCAGATTATATCGATGAACTTGAAAACAATAAATATGATTTAATTTTGGCGGGTCATTCACATGCGGGGCAAATAAGATTACCAATAGTCGGAGCGTTACTGAAACCGGATGGAGCTACTAAATATTTTGAAGGTTATTATAAAGTTGGCAACAGTGACTTATATATTTCTAATGGTATTGGAGTAGCTAATGTTAATTTTAGATTATTTAATAGTCCTTCCTTTAATGTTTATAGGTTAGTAAAAGAATAAAAACGCTTGATAGCGAGGCTGCTGAAAAAGTATACAAAGACTACTGTAAAGAGATGACAGTAGTCTTTTAATTTGAGATAATATATGTAGAAAATGTGGTGATAAAAATGTTTAAATATTTTTTAGGATATGATCCTGAAGAAACAAAGTTAATTGATCTAAGTTTATTGACTGTTTTTCGCCGCGAAAGATTGATAGATAATGATGAAAACTTAATGGATAAACTAATAGAAAAAACAGTAGAATTAGCTTTAGAAAAAGGATTAATAGAAGTTAAGAATAAAGTAATAGTAGATTCGACTCATACTAATGCGCTATCATTTTTTTAGACAGGTAAAAAATCACAATCTTTTACCTCCTATATATCATAGTTAGATCACCTATACAGCTTTTTTACACACTTATATTATTCCTTATAGGGATCCATATTTCTATATATCTTCGTTTTTTATCATTAATATCAGGATACCAATAATCGATAACTACTTCTAGGCCATCATCTAATTCGTATTTGCTATTTTCAAATCCTTTGGAAAATATTTGTTTTCTAAGATCCATATATATAGCAGTTGGATATGAACAATTTTCTGTTTTAAATACTGCATAATCTTTCTTCGGAATAATAATTTTTTCAAAGTCTTCTGATGTTTCTTTTGTATCAACACTAATATAATGATCAAATTCATTTTCTGTTAAATTTGTACTAACTTCAAGCCATCTGATATCATTTGATTTTCTGTATTTTAATAATTCATATTGCTTTTTTCTAGTTTCAAGCCACATTTCCGTAACTTTTTCTATTCTTTCTTCTAAATTACAATTTAAATGTTTTTTATAACCTAAAAGTTCGAATGAGTATTTTTCTACAACCCTGTAATTCATAATCTCTCCTTCTACAAATTTTTTAATATCAAAGCGATTAAAAAGAGTTATTTGTGATATATCTTTTAATGATGAGGGATTACATCCATAATTTTTTTTAAATACCCTTGTGAACCCATCAGAACTATATCCATATTTAAAGGCAATTGTCGTTACACTTTCATTTTTCATTAATATATCAATAGCCGCTTTTGTTAATTTTCTTTTTCTGATATACTCACCTAAGGTAAGGCCACAAACCATTTTAAATATTTGCTGAAAATATGAATTAGATATTCCTGCCACTTTAGCAATATCTTGATAATTTAATTCTACTTCTAAATTGTTTTCAATATAGTTTATAGCTTCTTCGATACATCTTAAATAATCCATTTAATCACCTCACCGTAAGTATACAACACCTAAAAATATAAAACTCGACTTTTTATACTAAATATAATTCATAAAGTTTAGTTTATATATTTCTTATTTTTCAAAAGTTTTACGATATAGTACTGATATACACTCTACATGCCTTGTTTTAAAATTATAACTAGTTGTTTGTTATGACTAAAATCTGAAAATAATTTTAAATTTATTAATTTTTATATACTCTGATTAAATTCTTAATTACTATTAATATTATCTACTTCGTTTAAAAATTTATCAAAATCCGAATTATATAATTTATCTTGTTTTACTCTAAATTTATCATATTCTTCATATGCAAGTTCCTTTGCTACTTCATGAGATATTTTTCCCGCTCCATGTAATATATCTCTTCCATTAAATTTTAAAAATGCATTTAATTTTTCTACCCAATCTTTCATTGTCATTGCATTATGATTTTCTGCTTGCATTTCTGCATAATCTAAATACATTGTAACAATTCTATTTAAATCCTTTAGCTCTTTTTCTGTTAAATAGTTTTTGGCTATTGTGGCATCATATTTATATATTGGACCATTAGGTGATTGTTTCCAATTAGTAAGACCCATATTTTCCTTATTTGAATCTACTCTATTATATATAATTTCAGCGGCAGTATTACCAGTTACTGAATAATGAAGTTTGTTTTGAACTGTTTTAAAAAATTCTTTGGTTATTTCGCTGTCTTTGTCATAATCCACACTACAAAGAGAATAAATATCGGTTATTTTTTGATAAAATCTTCTTTCACTAGAACGGATATTTCTAATTCTTTCTAATGTTTCTTCAAAGTAATCTTCACCAAAAATGTAATTTGGATTTTCGAGTCTTTCATCATCCATAACTACGCCTTTAATCATATATTCTTTTAAAATTTTAGTTGCCCAGATTCTAAAATTTGTTGCTTTTTTTGAATTCACACGATAACCAACTGCAATTATAGAATCCAAATTGTAAATCATAACTTGTCTATTTACTTCTCTATTTCCTTCTTTTTGAAGTAGGAAAATTTCTTTCCTAGTTGAATTTTCATCTAATTCATTATCGGAATATATATTTTGCAAATGGATACCTATATTTCTCTTGGATGTATCAAATAATTCAGCCATTAAGTTTTTGGTTAACCATAGATCATTATTTATTAACATAACACTTACTTTAACATCGCCATTACTATCTCGATATATTAAGAAATCATGGTTAGTTACCTGTAATCTGTCTTCTTCCATAATTTTATCATCTCTCTTTCTATTTCATTTTTAATGTTTTTATTTTAAAAGGAATTTCAACTAGTTTCCCCATACCACTATACTTTGTATGATGAAACATATATTCTTCAAACAACCTACTTTATATTTTTCTATATTTTTATAAAAAATCATCAATTTTTAGTGTTTTTTTGATACCCACTGACTAGTTGATTTTCTCTTCATTTATAAATGATTAACGCGTTTTAGCACGCACACACATTCAACATGATATGTATTTGGAAACATATCTACCGGAGTAACTTCTTCAATAGTATATTTGTCTTTTAAGATATTCAAATCCCTAGCTAAAGTAATACAATCACAAGAAATATAAACAATAGTTTCAGGATTAATTTCTAAAATGTCATTAATACTTGCTTTAGTCAGTCCACTTCTTGGAGGATCGACAACAATGATATCGGCTCCCCATTTTTTTAGTTTATTAATTTCTTTAGAAACATCACCGCAAATAAAGCTAGCGTTGTTAATATTATTTAACTTTTTATTTGCTTCAGCGCATTTAATGGCCTCTTCATTTATTTCGATTCCAAGAACTTCCTTAAAATATCGACTTAAAAGAAGAGTGATAGTTCCAGTACCACAATATAAGTCAAGAACCTTTTTAGTTTGATTTTTCTCGCAGTATTTTATGACTTGCTCATATAACTTCTCGGTAGTTTCTTTATTAACCTGGAAAAATGAATTTTTAGATATTTGAAATTTTAAACCGTATATTTGGGTAATAAGATAAGGTTTACCATATACTAATTTTTCATTAATATATATACTTGAAACTAAGCTTTTTAGTTTTTCAAAATCAAAGTTGCCATCGGCAATTAACATAATTTCTCCAAAATCTTTAATTACTATTTCTTTAATATTTCTTAAGTCTAGTGTATTTAAAGTTTTAATTATTTCATTAGTTTTTTCACTAGCTAGTTCGCACCTATTAATTGTGATTATATTATTACTATGGTTTTGATGATAGCCAACATAAGTATCAACTTTTAAAGTTATTTTATTACGATAATTGTTAATATTAGAACTAGGAATGATTGAATTTATTTGGGGTTCGAGATGCGCAAAACGCTTTAAAATATCTTTTATTTTTTCCTCTTTATATTCTAACTGCCTTTCATATTTTAAATGTTTTAAAGCGCAACCACAGTTTAAATAAGGACATTTAGGCGTAATTCGATTAGGACTTATTTTTTTTAATTCTTTTATTTTAGCTTCAGCATATCTTTTTTTATTTTGCGTAACAATAATAGTTGCTTCTTCCCCTGGTAAAAGATTATCTACAAAAGTTATTTTGTCATTAAAAAAAACAATTCCACGGCCAAAGTTATCGAGCTTTTCACATTTTACGAATTCATTCATCATATCATTCCTTTTTATCTATATTAATTATAACATAATTTGGATATGTTTAGTTCATAATAAAAGTAGGAAAGATGTGATTATATGGTTAAAATAGATAAACAAGCTGAAAATGTTTTAAATAAAATAAAAGAACTATATGGCCAAAGTCAAGATTTAAATACTAGACTTATCAAAAACGGTAAAACCAACATTGGTGTTATGTTTATGGAAAGTTCTAGTTCGACACAAACTGTCAGTGATTTTATTATTAAAGGTATCGACTATGTTTCAAAAGATTCTTCAAAACTTTTTGATAATATTTATAATAATTTAAAAAATAATATTTTTAACTCGCAAGTGATAACGACTAAGGATTTTGCTGAATTTTCTTACTTTTTATCAGCCGGATTTACAATAATTGTTGTAGATGGTCATGATGAAGCGATTGTCATGGAAACAAGAGCTGATCTGGACCGCGGAGTAGCTGAATCTTCAAGCGAACCAATTTTAAGAGGACCTAAAGATAGTTTTACAGAAAGTCATTCAAAAAACTTAGGGTTAATTCGAAAACGCATAAAAGATAATAATTTATGGTTTGATGAAGTTAAAGTTGGTAGAAGAACTAAAACTAGAGTAAGCATTGCTTATTTAAGTGATGTTGCTGATACTAATAGTGTAGATGATATTAAAAAAAGGCTGCAAGCGATTAATGTGGATGGCATATTAGATAGTGGAAATATACGTGAATACTTGACAACACATGGCTCATCATTTCCGCAAATGCTTAGTACTGAAAGACCGGATTTAGTTTGTCAAGCCTTATTAAAGGGAAAAATTGTGATCTTAGTGGAAAATACCCCATATGCTTTAATATTACCTAGCGTTTTTACCGATTTTATTCATACGCCCGAAGATCAATATCAACTGCCATTTAATATGAGCTTCACGCGGATAATTAAAGTCTTATCATTAATTATTACGCTTTTTACTCCGGCTATTTATATTGCTATAACAACGTTTGATCAAACCGTCGTTCCAGATAAATTGCTGATATCCCTGGCTGTTCAGCGCGAAGGAGTTCCTTTTCCTACGGCTTTTGAAATCATTTTATTAATGACTATATTTGAAATTTTGCGAGAAAGCGATATTCGGCTTCCGGCTAATATGGGAGCCTCAATGAGTATTGTGGGCGCTTTAGTTTTAGGACAAGCAGCTGTTGATGCTGGAATTGTATCACCGATTGCCGTCATAGTAATTGCCATTACCTCAATTTGTAGTTTACTCTTTAATGATCCTGATTTTATTAATGGTATTAGAACTTGGAGATTTATTTTTATTTTAGCTGCTTCATTCTTTGGACTAGTCGGCTTAGTGGTAGCAAGTATTTGCTGGCTATTGAAACTGTCTTCTTTGGGAACTTTTGGAGTAAGTTTCTTATCGCCAATAAGCCCTTTAAATATTGAAGCTCAGCAGGATGCGGTTTTACGTTTTCCACTTCCTAAAATTTTTAAAAGGCCAGAATATATAAATAAAAAAAATATAATTAAACAAGGAGGGGCAAATGAAAAATAAATTATTTATTCTTTTAGCTTTTTGCTTGTTATTATGTGGCTGTGGCAACTACCGTGAATTAAATGATTTGTCAATTGTCACTGGAGTAGCTATTGACAAAAATGATGACGGATACCGTCTTAGTTTTTTAATCGCCAATTCGCAAAAGGCGCAGACTAGTAGTAAAGAAGGTGAAGCCCAAACCACAGTTTATTCTGGAACTGGAGAAAATTTAACAGCTGCGGTTAAAGCAATTGATGCAAAATCTTCTAAACAACTATACTATGGACATATCAATGTAGTTGTTATTTCTGAAGAAGTTGGAAAAGATGGCTTTTTAAAAATTGCCGATACTTTACTGCGTGATCCTGAAACAAGAAAACAATTTAATATCTTACAAGCAAAAGATTCTACGGCAGAAGAAATTTTAAAAATTGTTTCACCGCTTGAGACTTTTCCTTCACAAAATATTGCTGAACTAATTAAGTCTAATCAAGTAACCCAATCATTTTCTGCTGAAGTTAATTATAGCCTTTTTGTTGGAAAAATAGTTGATGAAGGCTCTGAACCGATTTTACCAACGATTGAAATTAATGGTGATGCAGAAAAAGGAAGTAAACAAAAAAATATTGAATCCACAGAGCCAGAGACATATTTAAAACTCGGCAGTTTAGCAGTTTATCGCGAAGATAAATTTTTAGGTTACTTAACGAAAAATCAAAGTCAAGATGTTAATATCTTAAACAATAACATTAATGAATTTATGTATAACTTTAAATACAATAATGATTTAATTAGTTATACAACTGACAATATCAAAACAGAAATAAATGTTGTCTCACCGACTAAAGTTGAAGTTAATGTAAAATCTCATGGCTTCATATCTGAAGCTAATTCAAAGCTTAATTTTGAAAACTCTAAAACGATTGATAATTTACAGAAGAACATTAATGCTTCGATAAAAAAAGGCTTAGAAAATACTTTAAAAATTTTACAAACTGATTATCGCTCAGATATTATTGGATTTGGTAATAGAATTTATAAAAAATATCCAAATCAATGGCGCAAAATGGAAAATGAATGGAATGAAAAATACTTTCCAAAATTAGATATCAATATTAATACTGATGTTAAAATTGAAGCAACTGGAGCCTTAGACCAAACTATTAGGGAGGTTAAAAAATGAAAAAGATCAGTTCTTTAGAATACAATAGCATGGTTTGGTTAGTAATGCGTGCGGGACTAGTTGGCATTACAATGACATTATTAATAACATTAAATAAACAAGATGCTTGGATAAGCGGTTTTGGCGGCATCATTCTCGGAATAATTCCCGTGGCTATTTATATTTATTTAAGAAACTATGATGAAAAAATGAATATCTGTCAGCTCAACGAATATGTATTTGGAAAATATGGAAAAATGGTAAACATCATTTTAACTATTGGTACCTTTGTATTTATACAAGTGATATTTTCAGATTTAACCTATTTTATTCGTTCGCAGTTTCTTTACAAAACTTCTTTAATAGCTATTTCAATTATTTTTATTATCCCACTGATCTATGGCCTATTAAAAGGGTTAAGGGCAATTTCTAAGACTAGTTTAATTTTATTTTATATTGTCATCGCAACCATTATTTTTATTATTTTAGGATTAACTGGTGGTGTCAACGTAAACAATTTACAGCCAATGTTAGAAAGTAATCCAGGATCTATCTTATATGGTAGTTTAATTGTTGTAGTCTACAATGTTTTACCTTTATTTTTATTACTAGCAATTCCTAAATGTCGTATCGAAAACTATAAGACTAAAACTACTATTATTTTTGGTCTATTAGCTATTTTGTCAGTTATTAATGCAATTTTTTTAACCCTCACTGTTTATGGTGTTAATTTATCACTACTATTTGAATATCCAGAATTTCAATTATTAAAAAAAGTGGCCATTGGTGAATTTATTGGCAAAATGGAAGGAATTTTGTCAATGGAGTGGGTTATTTCTTTCTTTATTTTAATTCTAGTGGGTCTATATTTTATTACAACTACGATTAAAGAGTCATTTAGGTTAAAAGAAAAAACAAACAAATTTGTGATTATCATTGTTTGTTTATTATTACTAATTATCAACCCGTTTATTTTTACTGAAAATGGTGAAGCTAATGATTTTCTTCGTGGACCTTTGCTTATATTTATGCTATTTATATTTCTTCTTTTGCCACTTATTACTTTAATTGGCGCTAAAATCAAAAAAACTTCAAAACTAAAATCGTTGCCGAGACAATCATAATGATAAGCAAAATAGTAATAATGATAATATTGAAAACTTTAGATTTGGGTTTCTCCTCACCATCGACAAAATCCGACTTGTTAAGTTTAAGGCTTGAGGTAAAAAATGAATGATCGTAAGTAGGCTCATTAGAGCTTACTTTTCTTGTGCTCGGCTCATTTTGTTGCTCAATTAGTTCGCGAACATTTTTGATTTCACCGACTTTAGTATCATCAGCTTTTAAATCGCTTAATAAATCAGCAGCCAAATCGGCATCACCAATTTTATTTAACATACTAGTATTAGTTATTGTTTGAATTAGTTCTTTTAAATCTTCTTCATCATTTTCTTCATAATAATCTTCCTTTTTAAGTTCTTTCTTTAAATCAATATTTTTTAAAATATTATACTGTGTGTTTCGAAGAACTCGCTCTTTATTATCTGGTTCTTTATTTTCCTTAGCTTCTTTTAAAATATCTCTAATATCATAATTTTTTTCTTCTAATTCAGGAAAACGTCTTGACACTTTGGGCAAATGCTCTTCAGGCTGCTTATACTCGCCAGTGATACGACGATATTTTCTTTCTTTTTGATAATTTTCACGATTTTGTAGTAGTTCTTTAACCTTGGTAATATCAACTTGATTAGCATTATCGATTTCAGCAATTCCTTCGATGTTTGAATATTTACCATAAGTATAAATCTCGCTATAAAGTGCTTTATTACGATTACTACGAGAATTTTGTTTATTTTTAGTACGATTGCCGTAATATTTTTCCATGCGTGATTTCATTACTACCACCTCTATAATAATAATAACATATTTTAATGCTTTTTTAAACCATGGACTTGCATTTTATAGGCTTTTTATTTTATAATTAAACAAGGAGGAAATGTATGGTAAATGTTAATAAAGATTTATGCATTAGTTGTGGGTCTTGCGTAGCTATTGCCCCTGATAATTTCGACTTTGATGAGGAAGGCTTAGCCGAGGTAAAAAAAGACGAATTAAATGATGATGTGAAAGAGGCCGCAGAAGCATGCCCTACTGAAGCCATTGAAATTGAAGACTAATTAGTCTTTTTATTTGTACATTTTGGAATAAATTGTTATAATATAGATATATTTTTATTAAAGGAGGAATTAATACATGGACCCAGACCCTGGATCGGGCTATAAAATTGCGAAATTACAAAATTTTGCTACTAATACACTTAAAAATAATACCCAAAATTTACAATTTTATGAAGAAGATGGATACAAATCTTTTCATACAGCGTGTCTATTAGATAGCACAGAAAATTTAGTTATCTCTTCCTCATTATTCGATAGTAACTATAAATTACTAAATGGAAACATAACTATAATTGAGCTAAATAGTAGTGAATACTGTTCAATTTTAAGAAATATTGGTGATGAAAATGATTTATTTTTAATTGGTGAACAGTTAAAACATCGCCAAAGTATAAATCTATATACTTATCAAGATGAAGCTTCCCCCAGTATTTATCATAAAAAAATAACTGAAGAGGCAAATGGACAAATAGCTCCTATGAATTTAACTTTAGCACTCTTTTACGAGCTTGCAATTGACAATAGGCAACTATTTAGTTTAATTGACCGAATGAATAACTATTTAATTTATTGCGGTTCTGTTAGAGATCTTCCACGTGAAGCTTTTAAAGAATTTGAGGATTTTGTCAAAGAAAATGATAAACAAAACGAAAAAGCTGAGCCAGCAACAGTCTATAAATTTGGCAGCTTAAAAAAAGCCAAAACTACTCAAAAGTCGGCATAGAAGCACTTCCTTGAAGTGTTTTTTTAGAAAACAATAATTGATCGGCTTTTAACAATTATTAATCCTGAATTTAAAAAAACAGGATGATAACAAAATAATTATGATTAATTAAGTTAGCTTTTGGTGATACTTTTCCACTTATAACACTTAATTTGTCATAAAAAAAGATAATGATCTTTATTTTATTAAACTATATAAGGTTTTTACTTCTTTGGTTGTTAAATGGCGATATTCACCAGCAGTAAGACCACTTAAATCTAAAAAAGCAAATTTTTCGCGTTTTAATCCGGCAACTGTATAACCAATAGCCGCAAACATTTTTTTGACTTGATGATATTTACCATCATGGATAACAAGCTCCACAATTGTGGTTTTTTTCTTTTTATCCATTTTTTTTATTTTAACACGATCAGCTTTTACTTTAACTCCATCAATGACAACACCTTGCATTAGTTTTTTAATTAAGGAAGGGTCTACTAACTGATCTATTTTAGCAATATATACTTTTTGTATTTCATGACGAGGATGGATTAATAAGTTAGTCAAATTTCCATCGTTAGTAAGTAATAAAAGACCACTTGTATCATAATCTAATCTGCCAACAGGATATAATCTTTTGTTAGTTTGAATTAAATCAACTACGGTTTTTCGGCCTTTTTCATCTTTAGTCGAAGTGATTATGCCTCGTGGTTTATATAATAAAATATATTCTTTTTCAGTTTGTTTTAAGGCCCTCCCTTCAACAACAATACTATCGTTAGGACTCACTTTAACGCCTAAATCGGTTACTTGTTTGCCATTAACAGATACTTTTCCTTGGGCAATTAAACTTTCGGCTTTTCTTCGAGAACAATATCCACTATTAGCTATAATTTTCTGTAATCTCTCCATACATCTCACCTAGTGAAAATTATACTAAAAATGCTTTAAAAAAACAAGGGAACAATGATTAAGCTTAAGATTACGGTGGCTAAATCTGCTAACAATCCTGCCCATAATGCATATTTTATTTTTTTTATCCCAATAGTTCCAAAATACAAAGTAATAATATATAAAGTGGTATCACTCGATCCTTGAATAATGGAAGCCATAATACTGAGGTAATTATCAGCCCCATACGTGGTAAACATGTCATTTAAAAGGGCTAAACCAAAACTACCTGATAATGGCCTCATAACAGCGATTGGTAAGATTTCTAAAGGAACGTGAATTAGTAAAAACAACGGCTTTAAAAAAGTAAATACTTCATTAATCAAACCACTGTTAGTAAAAATATTAATACCAAAAATCATGGCTAACAATGGAGGAAACATGTTTAGAACCATGGGGAGGCCTTCTTTAGCTCCATCGACAAAGCTATCATAAACGTTTATTTTCTTTTTTGCACCGTACAAAATAACGACTAAAACAAGTAAAGGAATAAATAAATTTGATATTAATTTCATTTATACCTCCTCGCAAAGAGGCGATCAATAATAAGGCCTATAATTAATGAAACGAAACTAACAATAATGCAAGGAACCACAATACTAGTTGGGTCAGTACTATCATGCATCATTCGCAGAGAAATAATCGTGGTGGGAACTAGGGTTACCCCACAAGTGTTAATGACAAGGAAAGTTATCATGCTGCGACTAGCAGTTTCTTTTTCTTTATTTAACTTTTGCAGTGATTCCATAGCTTTTAGGCCAAATGGGGTTGCGGCATTACCTAAACCAAATAAATTAGCAATGATGTTAGAAGAAATTAGGCCTAATGATTCATGACCTTTGGGAATTTCAGGAAAAATTTTTGATAAAAATGGTGATATAAAATTTGAAGCTTTTTCAAGTAATCCAGATTGTTTAGCAATGTTCATAATTCCTAGCCAAATAGCGAGCAAGGGAAAAATTTGGATAATTAAATCTAAGGTGGTTTTTCCACTGGATAAAATTTGACTATTTAGAACATCAGCTTTGCCATTAAAAATCAAGTATAAGGAGCCAACGACAATGAAAAAAATCCAAAGTTTATTTATCATTAAACCAAGACTTTATTTTACTTAAAAAGCTTTGATCTTTAGTTTTGTTTTTATCAACATATATATTAACACTGTTTACTTCTTTATCACCAATATAAAGGCTAGCTTTCCCAACTTTATCACCTGATTTAAAATTTCTCTTCTTTTCTAATTTATATTTTAAACTAATGGCTTCTGTTTCCGCTTCTAACAAAGGATATTGTAAATTTTTCTTTATATAAAGCTTATTTTTTTGATAATAATCTTCGCCTAAAATAGAAATATCTCCCTTGTCTAAAAGTGTATATGTTTTATATTTGCTGAAAGCTTCTTCATATAATTTTTTATGATCGGCCCAATCACTACCATCGTTTAAAGTAACTACGGCCAAATTTAAACCGTCCTTAGAAGCCGAGGTTACTAAAGTCCGTTTGGCTATTTTTGTATAGCCTGTTTTTCCACCGGTAGTATATTTATATTGATTTAAAAGCTTGTTTTTATTGTGCCAAACATAGGTGTTTTTATTGGTTTTAACTGTATGCTTTTTGGTGCCAGTGATTTTTTTAAAATCAATGTTTTGCATAGCATAGCTCATTAATAAAGCCATATCATATGCGGAAGACAAATTACCTTTTTCTTCATCTAAACCGCTAGGATTGTTAAAGGTAGTATCATCCATGCCAATCTCTTTAGCCTTTTTGTTCATTAAATCTACAAATTTACTTGTATCACCGGCTACGGCTTTAGCAATAACTAAAGCAGCATCATTACCACTTCTAAGCATCAATCCATAAATTAGATCCTCAAGCTTTATTTTTTCACCTTGCTTTACATAAATTCCAGAACCATAAGCTTTTAATATTTCGTCGCCAACCGTAACTTTTTTTTGTAAATTAGCATTTTCAATAGCGACAATTGCGGTCATTATTTTGGAAATTGAAGCCACACTTTGAACATAATGAGCATCTTTGGCATATAGTACTCTATTAGTGTCGGTATCTACTAAAATAGCCGAACGAGCATTTGTTTCAAAACCATATACCTTTAAAGGCAAAATTAAGATAATTACAAAAAAGAAGATTTTTTTCACTTATATCACCTAGGTAATTGTATGAAAAGACAGGCTACTTTATGTACATGTTTATTTTAATTTTGGGTAAAATAAAAGACTATATTACCCTGCATATAGTCCGTTAATTTTATTTAAGTCTTCATCACTTAATTGATTTAATACCCATTCATCATTTTGTTTAGTTAGTGTTAAAGTTAAAGTATAAGTTGTAGTATCTGTTACTTTCTTTAATTCGTCTAATCTATAACTACTAAATTTGGCCACGTCGCTAGCGCCTGATTCATCTGTGAATTTATCTTGGTTTTCATTTTTATACGATTCAGCTTCAGAAACAGTTTTTGAATAATCTCTAACTGTAATTTCTACTTCAACGGTGGCATTATCGCCATCAATTGTTTCATTTTTGATTTCATATTTCATATCTTGATAATGTTTTTTCATAAAATCACGATAATCTTCACGATCATTATCAGTAAGCGTAGTGTCTGCGGCTAACGTAGTATCAAGATCATCTAAAACAGAGTTATCAAGGGTTTGATATTTATTAAGATATTCTTCCACTTTCTTTGTTGGCGTATTACCCATATTAGTTCCACACCCAGTTAAAACAACGATAGCTACTAAAAATAATAAAACTTTTTTCATAACTTCCCTCCTTATTAGTATTTTGAGAAGTTATAATGTTTTTATACATATGAAAACTATTTTTTAACTTTTTTAGAAAATTTATTGATTTTTTTTAAAGTGTTTGGCACTTTAATTTTTAAATCTGGAAATGCAATTATTAAACGCTTATTTAAAATCGACTTGCTACGCAATATTTCTTTAACTTTGGCGGATATTTCGTCTGTTGTATCAATGGCATCACTTAAATCTACGCGTTTAATATTTGAAATAACATTAAATGATATAATAATATCGGCTAATACAATAAGCGCTAGAACAATTGAGATAATTGTTAAACTTAAGTCAGGTAATAAATCGATAATTTTTTCGAAAAATGGATTTAAAAAATGAATTAAAATAACCCCTAAAGCTCCAAAGCCTAACGTGGTCATTAGACTAATACGTCCATTTAAATTATATTTGTGCGTGCTATAATCCCACCAGCGAGTTTTAAATATTTTTTCCATAATATAACTAGTAAAATATTCAAGAACTGCACCATAAATACTCGACATGACAAATAATGCAATTAAATCGTCAACATATTTTGTTAAAAAAATTGTAATCAATAAAGCACCAATGCCGTATATTGGGCAATAAGGTCCAATTAAAAACCCACGATCAGTAAATCTTTTTTTCTCACAAGAAACTATGATAACTTCCATAATCCAACCTATAATTGAATAAATCATAAATAATAAAAACATCATTCTTAAATCCATCTTACATCCCTACTTCTGTTAATTATTTTAACATGTTTGCTATAAGAATGCAATTGTTGACACGGCTTATAAAATAAATCAGATTATACTGTTTTAGCATTATTTTGTATTACTTAAATAAGTCTAAAAATTTTTTTATCAATACTTTTATTAATAACTTTGATTATAGTTTTATATTTTAATTTTTCCTTATAGTTCATATCAGAAACACTTACTTTTTCATTCATTGTAACACCTCAATTACTAATAATACAATAATTGGGAAATTTTCGCTTGATAATAGAAAGGAAATTTTCGCTTGATAATCACAATTTTTGACAATTATACTTGACAAAAAAAATATAATGTAATAGAATTAGTGTTAATGAAAAAGCGATGACCGAGAAAAGTAAGCTATTTCGATGGTAAAAGCGAGTTAGAGTTGGTGGAAGTCTAACAATCTAGAATAGCTGAAAAGAACTCGTGAGTGATTATTGGAAATGTATAATTAAAGGCAAAGTATAATATTCCGGGTAGTTCCGTTATCGATTTGAGGTGGCCTATTAATAATGGGCAACTAGGGTGGTACCGCGAATTTTTCGTCTCTAGATTAAAATCTAGAGATTTTTTATTGAATAAAATGAGGTGATATGATGGAAATTTTAATAAAAAAGGCCTTCCGGAGACAATTTTTAGGCAAAAAACAGAAATAGAAAAGGAAGGATTTAAAAATGAAAAAATACAATAAAATTATTTTATCTTACTCAGGAGGCTTAGATACTTCCATTATGATACCATGGCTTAAGGAAAACTATGGAGGCTGTGAAGTTATTTGTGTAACAGGAAATGTTGGCCAAGGAGATTCAGAATTAATAGGATTAGAAGAAAAGGCTTTAAATTCAGGCGCTAGCAAACTTCACATTTTAGATTTAAAGGAAGAATTAGTTAATGACTATATTGTCCCAGCGATTAAAGCAGGCGCAATTTATGAAAAGGTATATTTACTTGGAACTACCTTCTCAAGACCATTACTGGCTAAAAAGTTAGTTGAGATTGCCGAACTTGAAGGAGCTGATGCGATATGTCACGGGTGCACTGGTAAAGGTAACGATCAAGTTCGCTTTGAACTTGGAATTAAAGCGTTTAATCCTGATATTGATATTATTGCACCGTGGCGTATTTGGAATATTAAAAGCCGCACGCAAGCATTAGATTATGCTGAAGCCCATGGGATTAAATTAAATACAAGCCGTGAGGAAAGCTATTCAAAAGATAAAAACCTATGGCATTTATCACATGAAGGTTTAGATTTAGAAGGTCCTAAAAACACACCAGATTATGAAAAAATTTTAGAAATGGGAGTTACACCAGAGAAGGCTCCTGATGCCCCAACCTATATTACGCTTGGTTTTGAAAAAGGAATTCCATGTTTTTTAAACGGTAAGAAACTAACTCCACTGGAAATAATTTATCAATTAAACGAAATCGGTGGCCAAAATGGCATTGGCATTGTCGATATGGTGGAAAACCGTTTAGTGGGAATGAAATCACGCGGGGTATATGAAACTCCTGGGGGAAGTATTATTTATAAAGCTCATGATGTTTTAGAAACGCTTTGCTTGGATAAGGATACTTTTCGTTATAAACAAAGAATTGGCATCAAATTTGCAGAATTATTATATGAAGCTAAATGGTATAGTCCATTGCGGTTGGCACTGCAAGCATTTATCGATACTGCTTCAGAACATGTTACTGGCGAAGTTAAACTAAAATTATATAAAGGAAACATTATCGTTCAAAGTATAATCAGTCCAACTTCGTTATATTCTGAAAAAACAGCATCGTTTGATGAGGATGAAGATTACAATCAAGCTGATGCAGGAGGATTTATCAATTTATATGGCTTAAGTATGCAAAATGGTATTGGAAATTATTTAGACTAAATAAAAAAGAGGAGGGATATTTATGGCACTATGGGCCGGAAGATTTAAAAAAGAATTAGATAGTAAAACTAATGATTTTAATTCATCAATTAGTTTCGACAAAAGAATGTACAAACAAGATATTGAAGGAAGCATTGCACATGCTACAATGCTTGGAAAACAAGGCATTATTGAAATTTCTGAAAGTGAAAAAATTATTAAGACGTTAAAGGAAATTTTAAATGATTTAGAAAATGGTCAATTACAGTTTGATATGGAAGCTGAAGATATTCATATGTTTATCGAAAGTGAGCTTACAAACAGAATTGGTTCTACTGGCAAAAGATTACATACTGCACGCAGTCGTAATGATCAGGTAGCACTAGATATTAGATTATATTTACGCGAGGAAGGCAATAATATAATTGATTTACTTAAAGAGTTAACAGCAGTAATTATTAAAAAAGCGGAAATGCATACCGAAACTATTTTACCAAGTTATACGCATTTACAAAGAGCGCAACCGACCACATTCGCCCATCATTTAATGGCATATGCCGAAATGTTTATGCGTGATATTGATAGAATGCAAGATGTGATTAAAAGAATGAACATTAATCCTCTAGGTAGTTGTGCTTTAGCTGGAACAACTCACAATATTGATCGTTATCTTACAAGTGAATTATTAGGTTTTGACGGGCCATGTAATAACAGTTTAGATGGCGTTTCAGACCGTGACTTTGCCATTGAAATGGCTTCGGCTTTATCTATTATTATGGTTCATATGTCAAGATTCAGTGAAGAGATCGTTATGTGGTGTAGCTGGGAATTTAAATTTATTGAATTAGATGATGCATTTGCCACTGGTTCATCAATTATGCCGCAAAAGAAAAATCCTGATATTACTGAATTAATTAGAGGTAAATCCGGCAGAGTATTCGGTCATTTAATGGGATTACTCACAATGATGAAAGCACAAGCTTTAGCCTATAACAAAGATATGCAAGAAGATAAAGAAGCTATTTTTGACAGCATTGATAATGTTAAAATGTGTATTTATACTTTTATTCCAATGCTAGAGACTATGAAAGTTTTAACTAAAAATATGGAAAATGCGGCTAAAAAAGGCTTTATCAACGCAACTGATTGTGCGGATTACTTAGTTAAAAAAGGACTTCCTTTTAGGGAAGCTTATAAAATTACAGGAACAATTGTAGCTTATGCAATTGATAATGATAAAACTTTGGATATGATAAGTCTAGAGGAATATAAACAATATTCAGATTTATTTAGCGAAGATATTTTTGAGGCCATTAATTTAATTAATTGTGTGAAATTGCGCACTTCTTTTGGGGGACCAGCTCCAGAAGTTGTTACTAAACATATTGAACTAATTAAAGAAAAACTAAATAATATATAAAAACTCCAATTTAACGGAGTTTTTATGACTTTGTTTTAAATATTAATAAATTTTTTCTTAAAAATAATATTTAAAAACATTAGAGTTCTCTTGACATTTTCTCTAATGTTATAATTTCATTTTTATCATTGATAAACTGAATTTGGAAATCACAAATTTTTAAGATTTCTATTATCGTTTTAAAATCGGGTTGACTATTTCCACGTTCATAGCTTGAAATAGTATTATCGGCAAGAGACAGTAAATCGCCTAATTGCTTTTGAGATAAGCCTTTACTAAGTCTTGCATTTTTTATTATTGTTCCCACCATATACTCACCTTCTTATATGATATTATGGCAAAATATTTTTACTTTATCATAAAATTGCAAGAAACTTGCAATGATATTTTCCGGTTGTTATAATAAGAAAAGCACAGCAGAAACTGTGCTTAGAGAGGAGGATTTTAATGATTTACAATTTGGGACTTTTTAAATTTAGTTGTAAATACCTTTTTCTATTCCTTACTGCACCAATAATTGATTGTGTGAAATTAGTTATGGATTATATGGATATAGAAAATATAATAATGCCTTATTCGGGAATTCCTTTTCATTTTCAACTAGCAATAGTAACCACAATAATACTTTTTATAATGTGGTGTTATATCATCGATAAAGCATTTAATAAAATTAATGTTTGCGATTAGCTCTTACGATAATATCTAAATCAAATTTTTCAATTATTTTCTCTATTTTATCACTATTGAAATTAGTTTTTCCACTTTCATAATTTTGAATTGTTCTCTCAGTAACTTTTAAAAATTCGGCTAATTCCCTTTGCGTCAAGCCGGTAGCTTCGCGTAAAAATCTCATGAAATTAGCTTTGCCATAACGACGCCAGCTTATCTGCATATAACTACCTCCGCTCTTATAATATAGTATATTAGATTTTTTAACTATTTCAGTGAAACACGAAACACATTTTCGGGTAGTTTTATTAAAAATTATAAAATTAGTTGATACCCACTTCTACTATCGCTTTATTGGGATGAACTAACAATATCTACTATATATTAAAATTTTCATGGAAAGTTTATTAACATGGCTTTTTTAACTATCTAATGAAAGTTTGATTATTATTTATTTTAAATATTTTATGCATATTATATTTTAACATACTAAAGCCCTTGGAATCCAAGGGCTTTTATAGATATCGATATGTTAATTATTTATTAAAATACCTTTATAAATTATAAAATATACGTGTTATAATATTTGGAAAGGAGATGATTTGAATTTTATGGTAATAAACGTAGGAGCAAGAACTGATATCGTAAATTATTATAGTGAATGGTTAATAAATAGAATAAAAGACGGATATGCTTACTCAAGAAATCCTCTTTTTCCAAACAATGTTTCTAGAATCAGTTTAAAACCCGAAGATGTAGACTGTTTAATGTTTTGTTCAAAAAATTACAAACCGATGTTAAAATATATGCAGGAAATAAATAATAAATATAAAATAATATGTTACTATACTATCACTGCATATGGAAAAGATGTTGAACCTTACGTGCCGAGTATTGAAGATTCAATAGATACGTTAATTAAACTTTCAAAAATAGTCGGAAAAGAAAAAGTTTTATGGCGATATGACCCAATTCTTTTAACTGAAAAATACACGATAGAGTACCACCTAAAAACGTTTGCATATATGGCTAAAAAAATTAGTCCTTATGTTCAAAGATGTATTTTTAGTTTTGTTGAAATCTATAAAAAGTTAGATTATAATATGCCAGAAATTATTCCTTTTACTACTGAAGATAAAATTACAATAGTAAAAAAACTAGGGAAAATTGCGAAAGATAACAATTTATATATTCAAACTTGTGGTACAGATGAAAATTATGAAAAATATAACGTACATTTATCTGGTTGTACAACAACCAAAATTTTAGAACAGGCTAATAATGTAAAATATAAAAATATTAAAGCTAATGGGATGAGAAAAGGGTGCCATTGCATACCTAGCCGTGATATTGGTGCATATGATACATGCTTAAGTGGTTGTAAATATTGTTATGCTAATAAAAGGCCTAACATTGCAAGGGAAAACTATAAATTTCACGATAAAAAATCACCCATACTAATTGGTCATATTAAAGAAAACGATAAAATCACAAGTACGAAACCAACAAAATTAATAATAAGGGAAAATCAACAGATCAGTTTTTTATAAAGGAGGGATTAAAATGATAGTAAATGAAAAGGAAGTAAAAGAATACTTGACTAAATCAAAAATAGGAGAATACGCTATCAACCCCTATATTGGTTGCCCACATAAATGTAAGTATTGTTATGCTTCATTTATGAAAAGGTTTACAAATCATTCGGAAGAATGGGGAGAATTTATCGATATAAAAAAAACCACCAATAAAATAAATCTTGAACGAATAAAAGGGAAAAATGTATTTATGGCAACAGTTACAGATTGTTATAATCCTTATGAAGCTAAATATAAAATTACCAGACATATATTAGAACAATTAGTAAATTGTGACTGTCGCTTACAAATTTCTACTAAAAGTAAACTGATTCTTCGTGATTTAGACTTATTAAAAAAAATGAAAAATGTTAGTGTAGCAATATCTATAAATACGCTAGATGAGACCTTTAAAAATGACATGGACCGTGCCAGTTCAATAAAGGAAAGACTTAACACTTTAAAAATATTACATGATAATGGAATTTATACTATTTTATTTATGTCACCAATATTTATCGGAATAACTGATTGGAAAAAAATTATAGAGGTTTCAAAAAGCTATGTTAATGAATATTGGTTTGAAGACTTAAATTTAAGAGGGGCTTATAAATATGATATTTTAAAATATATAGAAACTAAATACCCTAAACTATATTTTTTATATGAGGAAATTTATATTAAAAGAAATAAAAATAAATTGTTTAAAATGGATAGTGAAATAAAAAATTATTGTGATGACAATAAAATTAATTACTCAGACTATTTCCATCACGAGGAAGTAATCAATAAGAAAGAAAACAAAATATTGGGAAAAAATAACGCCTAAACTTTTGTTTTTTTATTTATTGGGAATGAGATTAAAAATATTATCAAGATATTCGGTTACTTCTAATTAAATTGATTAATTTCAAAAAGTTCTTTAATTACTTCTCCTTTAATGTTTAAAATAGTTATTGTACCTTTACCTTTTGAAATATCAATTCCAACTACATACTTCATAATTTTCTCCTTAAGTAGTAATGATCGGACCTAACTTTTTTACAAATTCTCATTTTGGCTCTTTATACGAGTAATAAACTCAATTTGCTTAATCAAATATGTAATGTAGAGGTTAATTAACACTTTATCCCGACTATAAAGCTCCAATAGTAATACGTTAACCACTCCGTTTGCATCATAGTAAAAAAGCCTGTAATTATCAATCCGATACCTGGTATAATAATTACAGGTTTATAATACCAATTCGTAATTTATCACTACGGCACTATTTATAAAATTCACATTCTAACTCGTGGTCGTTTATTATACCAATAGCTTGTAAATATGAATATATGATAATTGAGCCTACAAATTTCATTCCTCTCTTTTTTAAATCATTTGAAACTTTATCTGATAATTCAGAAGTAATTTTAAAATTATCATCTACATTTTTTATAATTTTATTATTTGAAAAAGCCCAAATATAATTTGAAAAACTTCCAAACTCTTTTTGTATTTTAATAAATACTTTTGCATTATTTATCGCAGCTTCTATTTTCAATTTGTTTTTTATAATTTCGTTATTATTGCAAAGTTTTTCTATTTTCTTTTCATCATATTTACTTATTTTATCATAGTCAAAATTATCAAATGCCTTTTTTAATGCCGTTCTTTTATTTAAAATGCATTCCCAGGATAAACCTGCTTGAAAAGTCTCTAATACTAAAAACTCAAACAAATACTCATCATCATAATGTGGAACTCCCCATTCATTATCATGATATTTAATATATAGTGGGTTTTTTAAATTAACCCATTTACATCTTGTTTTTTCTTCTTTCATTATAAAGCTGTTCCTTTCTTTGGCACAGAATATTTACTTATATCTACACCTTCTAATTCAAGAAGTTTTAATTTGTTATCTATTCCCCCTCCATATCCAGTTAGACTTCCATTTGTTCCAACAACCCTATGACAAGGTATAATAATACAAATTGGATTCCAGCCAACAGCACCACCAACTGCTTGTGCCGACATTTGTTTTATTCCTCTTTTTTTGGCTATTGCTTTTGCTATATCATTATAGGTAACTGTTTGTCCATAGGGGATTTTTAACATTTCATCGATTATATCTTGTCTAAATAGTGTTATATCATCTCTTTTATATTTTGGAATAAATCCTGGTTCTCTGCCTTGAAAATATATATCCAGCCATCTTATTGTTTCATCAAATATAGGTAAATCCTTTTCTTCGCATTCTTTAATATATCTCATATAGTCTTTTCCAGTTTCAAAGCATACTGCTGTTAAATTTTCTCCATCCGAATTTAAAATGATTACTCCGAGTGGAGATTTATATTTTTTACTATAAATCATTATTACCTCCATTTATTACTAATTCAAGTATTAGCTAAAATCATATTTATTATATGGCTGTTCCTTTTGTTGGTACAAATAAATTACTCATATCTACTTTTTCATGTTCTAATAAATATTGTTTTCTTTTTATTCCTCCTGCATAACCTGTTAAACTTCCATTACTTCCTACAACTCTATGACATGGAATAATAATAGAAATTGGGTTATGTCCTACTGCACCACCAACTGCCTGTGCCGACATTTGCTTTATTCCTTTTTCTTTGGCTATTTGTTTTGCTATATCATTGTAAGTTATTACTTTACCATAAGGAATACTCATTAGTATTTCCCAAACGCTCTTTCTAAAATTACTTCCAATAAGCTCTATTTCTAATTCAGCTATTTTCGGCTTTTCTCCACCAAAATATCTATCTAGCCATTTTTTTGTTTTATTTAGGATTTTATTATTATCTACCTCTTGTAATTCTTCTTTAAAACTTGATAAATAATATTTTTGATTTTCTATCCATAAACCAATTAACTTATCATTCTTTGAAGCTAGTAAAATATCTCCAATTGGTGAATTATAGTGGGTTATATATATCATTTATTCACATCCTACTCTATCTTGAAATAATCGTTTAAATCCTTTGAGGCGTTTTCTCTATCGTTCATTTTATATTGTCTAAATGCTTTTACTACTGTTATTTTATAGGGAGCAAAATCATTATCTCAACCAGCCTTTTGACTTAACCTATGCGCTTCTAAATTTCTCCATTCTTCTATATTTTCTTCATTTTCATGTTTAACAATAATTCTTCCTATATTCCAATATACATAGGTTATTGATTTGTTAATTTCTTTTGCTAAATTTGTTTTTGCTTCATTTACTATGTCACTAATTTCTAAAACCATAGATTTTTTTTCTAACATATCTAGCGCCTTTCTGAATTCTTCAGACGCGTCTGAAGAATTGTAAAACTTTAATATTATTTTACCATATAATTTGTTAATAATCATATGTTATTTATATTTCTAAATCAAAATCATCTTTGATATCTGCAATGGTTGTATCACTAAATATTCCATGCTCATATAAATCTTTGGAAAACCTCCAGTAATCTTTGCGTTCTTTCTCTTTTCCAAAAATTTTGTGTTTGATAAAATTAACCAATCTATTAAACTAATCTTTAAAATGACTAACTAAATTTTCAACACGATTATTTTCTTTTTTTAACTTTTTAATCTCTTTTTTAAAGCTTTTTCCATATCAATTTCTTGTTTGATTATATTAATCATAAGCACCAACCTTTCTTCTAAGTTGATTTTCTCATAAAACGAAAAATCAATCATTTCTGATTGATTCCTATATCAAAAGTTCGAATAGTTCGAACAGATTTCCCAATGGTGGAGCCGAGGAGAATCGAACTCCTGTCCAAATATATTTCAAAGAAAATCTCTACAAGCTTAGTTAGTTAATTAATGTCCTAATAAATGCAGTAACTAACAACTAATTTATTAGTAAGCCTATAAATTTCATTACTGACTTTAGGCCAGACAGTAATATATCCCATTAGATTTGAGCCCTTGAAAATTCTCATGGGAAAAGAATAAACAAGAGCAGCTTCGCTTTTTCTTAGGCGAAAGCTAAATTGGCGCTACCAAAAGCACCTTTTTCAGATTTTCCAGTTATATTTAACTGTGCATTTAACGAGTGCCCTCGACTTGCAATTTTAATCTCCATATATCTGTCGAAACCAAAGCGGCCCCATGTAAGAGATATTATAACACTTTATCTCATATGTGTAAAGTTTAGTATTTTAATCTAGATTTAATATCCCGTTCAATATCTCTTTTCTTTATTGCCTCTCTTTTGTCATAGTTTTTCTTTCCCTTGGCTACGCCTAAAAGAATTTTAGCTTTGTTTTTTTTGAAATAAAGTTTAAGTGGGACAAGTGTAAAGCCTTCAGTTTTAATTTTATCATTTAACTTCATTATTTCTTTTTTATGAAGTAGTAATTTTCTAGTCCTAGTTTCTTCATGATTGAAAATATTCCCTTGTTCATATGGACTAATATGCATATTTATGATTACCGCCTCACCTTTTTTTATTGTTGCATAACTATCTTTTAAATTTGCTTTACCTAAGCGAATTGATTTTATTTCAGTACCAGTTAAAACAATACCGGCTTCAATAGTGTCAAATATTTGATAATCATATTTAGCTTTGCGATTGTTTATTTCCATTTTTATCACCTTTTTTAGCGAGTTTAAAGTTAATTAACCCTTTATCTTTATTAACACTATCAACAATAACTTCAACTTTATGGCCAAGCATATAACGTTTTTTAGTACGTTTACCAATTAAGCTAAATGTTGATTCTTGATAAATATAATAATCATCAGTTAGGTCATCTATTTTAATCATGCCTTCAATCATATTTGGAAGTTCGACATAAAGGCCGTATGTAGTTACGGTATTTATAATACCTGTATAAACTTCCCCAATATGGTCTTGCATATATTCAGCCATTTTCATATCAGTAACATCGCGTTCGCAGTCAATAGCTGCCCGCTCCCTTTCGGAAGACTGTTTAGCAATTTGTGATAATGTATTGTTAAAATAATTAATTGTATCATTATTAATGCTGTGATTAAATAGATAAGTGCGAAGCAAGCGATGAACATTTAAATCTGGAAATCTTCTAATCGGAGAAGTGAAATGGGTATAGCACTTACTAGCTAATCCAAAATGTCCAATGTTAGTAACATCATATATCGCTTTTTGCATACTTCTTAAAAGCATGGAAGAAAGAATTGGATATTCTTCTTTATCTTTTAACTGTTCTAAAATTTCTTGAACCGTTTTTGAAGTAATATTTTTTAAGTTAGCATTTACTTTATAACCTAAGATACCGGTAAATTTCAAGAAATTATGAATTTTTTCTTCATCGGGATTACCATGAACTCGGTATATAAATGGAAGATCCATATAAAAAATAGTGGTGGCAACTGCTTCATTCGCGGCTATCATAAAGTCCTCAATAAGTTTTTCGCCTTCACCGCGAACTCGTTTCTGGATATCGATAGCTTTGCCATTATCGTCAACAATGATTTTTGGCTCTTCAGTACCAAAGTCGATATAACCCTTAGCTATTTTAGCTTTTCTTAAAATCTTAGCCAAATCGTGCATTTGCTTTAATATTCCAGCATACTCTTCATATCCTTCAGGAATAATATTTTCTTCAATTATTTTATTAACATTTTTATATGTCATTTGTTTACGAGACTTAATAATACTTTCAAAAATATTACTATCAATAATATTACCTTTTTGATCGATTTCCATAACACAAGAGATTGCTAGCCGATCAACATTAGGATTTAAGGAACAAATACCATTTGATAGTTGATGTGGAAGCATAGGAATAACTTTATCTGCTAAATACGAACTAGTTCCACGATTATAAGCTTCGTCATATAAGGCAGTTCCTTCTTTAACATAATATGATACATCAGCTATATGAACACCTAATTCATAATGCCCGTTTTTTAAATGTTTGATGCTGATAGCATCATCAATATCTTTCGTGTCATCACCATCAATGGTAAAAATTACTTCACTTCGCAAATCTTTT
Source organism: uncultured Bacilli bacterium (assembly GCA_944358695.1). Lineage (GTDB taxonomy): Bacteria > Bacillota_I > Bacilli_A > RF39 > UBA660 > Coprosoma. Next base: position 50,064 of record CALVRM010000013.1, read on the forward strand.
CGCCCTTGACATTCCTCAGCTTTAACTTCACTTGGGATAGTTTCAAGCTCTTTTTCCACTTCTTCAGGGAATATATCTATTATGTTATATTTAGCTGCGATAGTTAAAATATCAACGCCCGCATCATCTTTATGGCCAATGATTCTAACGACTTCTCCTTGATAATAATTTGTCTTTTCAAGTGCATTATCTATTTTTACAACGACTTTATGGCCTGGGACAGCCCCTTTAGTTTGATCATGATTAATTTCAATAATAATGTTTAACTTATCATCTTCAAGGTTAATAAAATTTTTACCATCTTTAATGTAAAATTCTCCGACTAAAAGATCATTTAAATTACGTTCGTTTATATGTTTTATAACGGCTTCGTGTTTTTGCTCATCAATAACATTGATGACTACAACGTCACCATTTATAGCACCGTTCATATTATTTCTAGCAACATAATAATCTTCAGCTTCTCCTTCGACCATAACGAAGCCAAAACCTTTAGGATTGGCAATTAGAGTGCCAAGTTTTTGTTTTTTATCGTGAAATTTTTCATATTTTCCTTTATTTGTAACTCTAATTTTTAGATTTTTCTGAAGTTCTATTAGAATTTTACCTAGTTCGTCTTTTTCTTCTTCTGTTAATTTGTCCTGGATTTCTTCATAAGTGATGGCTTTATTTTGGCCTTCAATTATGGATAAAATTTTTTCTTCCATTTTTCCACCTCTATTTATTATTATAAGACAAATACCTTTAAAAATATAGTAAATATTGAATTTTAACTATTATTTGACATTTTATATAGAAAAAGTTATCTTGATACCTCAAAATAACTTCACTTTTTACTTTTTAATCGTTTACTCGTAATAACATACCAAAGGCTGAAACCTATTGAGCCAATAAAGGCCACAATCATGTCCCACATAGTATCGTCAACCCCGGTTTCTGCAACTTTTTGAGCATCACCACCAAATAACGCATTACACGTAAATTCAAATGTTTCCCATATTCCAGCACAGAGCCAACTAAAAGAAACGATAAATAAAATGTTAAAAAATATTCCTTTTACTTTTTTATGTTCTAATATAAGCATGGCAATATAAGAAGTCAAAACTCCAGAGATTGTATGCGTGACCTTATCAAACCCTGGCCAAGTATTATAGCTTTCTTGTATTACGCCTAAATAATGGGCCATAAAGATAAAGATAACCCAAATAAGTGTAAAACCTTCAGCTAACTTGACTTTAAATATTTTTTGAAATATATAAGGTAAAGTTACAGTTATAATGATACTAGAATCTTTTAAAATAATGACAAGACTTTTGTCTAATTCACCGATTATCGTAAATAAGGCACAGATGATAACAGCCATCATTAATAGTATATTAATTTTCTTCATGAGTAAGGTTCTCCATTTCTACTTGATTAATTGAATTAAACCGTTTCGTTATTTTGTCGGTTGTTGTATGAAGATCTTTAACATCTCTACTAACCGTATCAATGCTTCTTGAAAGTTTATCCCAGCGATCTTTATATCGTTTAAATTCTTCAGATAATAATTTCAACTCTTGGTGGATTACTTTAGTATATTTATCTCTTTCAATATTTTTCATAATAATTTGTAAAGTAGTTAAAGTACTCATTAAAGTAGTTGGACCGGCGATCCAAACTCTTTTTTTATAAGCATAATCCATGATATCTTGATGATAAGCATTTACTTCAGCAAAAATAGCTTCAGCTGGAAGAAAAAGAATAGCTTGATCGGCAGTTTCACTGGGAATAATATATTTATTAGCAATGGCGTCAATGTGTTTTTTCATATCAATTTTAAACAGTTTTTCAGCTTCAGCCCGATGAGGATTTTTTTTATCGACCATAGCTTGATAATTTTCTAAAGGGAATTTAGAATCTATGGCGATTAACCCCAATGGCTCTGGGGCAAAAATAACACTATCGGCAATACTGCCGTTACTTAAAGTATATTGAAGGTGGTAAACCCGTTCATTATTGGGACCAAAAACATTCTCTAAAATATGTTTTAAATTCACCTCGCCAAAAATTCCCCTAGTTTTTTTGTCAGTCAAGACGGTTTGTAAGGAAACAATGTCGTTGGATAAATTATCTATCTTTTTCTGGGCTTCATCTATTTTAGTTAATCTTTCCAAAACAGAAGTGAAAGTTTTATTGGTTTTCTCAAAATTATGGTCCAGTCTTTCGTTTACTTTATCGTTAATTTGATTTAGGCGTTTTTCCATTTTTTCATTTAACGTAGTAAAATTATCATTGGTACTTTGCGCAAGTTTACTTTGAAAATCCCCTAATTCTCTAACTACCTCAGTCTCTAACTTTCCTAGTCTTTCAGTTATATTAGATTCATTGATATTCTTACTTAAAACAATAACGTTAATTATTAATATTATAACTAATAAGCCGATTATTATGTACTCCATATTTTCGCCATCCTATCTTTATTTATTATAACTTATATTTTGCTGCTATTCAAGCATTTAAAAGGCTTGCACAAAAAAATATAAGCTTCCTGCTTATATTTAAAAGTAAATTTCTTCAGGTTTGTTTTCTTTGCAAAGCTCCGACATATCTACTTCTAATACTAAAGCTATCTTCCATAAAGTTCCTAAAGAAAAAGTTTGATGGGCATTATTTTCAATGTTAGAAATAAATTGTTTTGAATAATGCGTTGCTTCTGCTAATTCCCTTTGTGTCCAACCTTTTTGTTTCCGATATTTTCTGATGTTCTTTCCAACGAAATCGTAAACATAGTTTTCATTTTCTCTTTCAAATCTCATTCTACCACCATCTTAATTCTCCCATATTTTGCCATTAATTGAGTGCCGCTATTCGTAACACATTAAAAAAGCTATGTTTTCATAGCTTTAGCTGTTTAAAATCCATGCTTCGTAACCACCTATAACATTGTGAACATGATAGCCTTGTCTTTGCAAAATCTGACAAAGGCCTTTTGAAGTTTGACCATGTTTACAATAAATATAGTATTCGTCATTTTTATTTAAATGTTTTTCGGGTCTTATAAGCAAATCATTATATGAGATATTTTTTGCTCCAGGAATGTGATTATTATTGTAGTTTTCGATGCTTCTGATATCAATTATGTTAGGATTATTTAGCTTTAATAAATCGGTTACTGAAATATTCAAAACCATCACCTCTAATACAGTATATGATAGTCTTTTTTTTAAATGGCGGTTTTTACATAGAAAAATAAGACTTTATAAATCAAAAGTCTTATTCCATATCATCGTCATCGGCAAAGAAATCATCGAAGAACTGATCATCTGTGACATAATCTTGAGAATTAGTAATTGACGACTTTGATTTAGCTGGCACAGTTTCTTGAACAGTTTCTTCTTTGACGTTTTTCTTTCTGGCATTTTCATTTATTTTATTAGTAATTTTTGAAGCCAATTCTTGCTTCGAAATACTATGTTTATTCTTAGGAGTAGCCGGAACAACCGTAGTCTTAGCCGGTTCTTTTTTTTCATTTTGATCATTTTCTTTAGCAATATTCTTTGGCTCTGAAACTTTAGTTACAGGCTGATTAGAAGTTGAAGGCATTTTAGGAGCGGCTCCGCCTTTTCTTTTAGTATTTAATTCAGCTTTTTGTTTTTCTTCTTCAGCTTCTAATTCAGCGATTCTTTCATCAATACGTTTAAATAATGCTTCGATATCAACATTGCCTTGTTTACGTTGTACTGGTGGCTTAGCATTTGGCATAACTGGCATATTAGGCACTGGTCTTTGTGGATGGTTTTGCCTCATGTTGCCGCTAATGATTTGATTGATTCTTTCTTCTTTTTTCTTGTTCACGTAACCTTTTAAATCAAAAATATGAATTGGTTCTTTAACTCTTTGCGGATATATTGCTTCACTAGCAGATTGTGACTTATATAATGGTGGCCATTCCATTTCATGATCTAGTTTAAGTTTAGTTTTAAATGGATCTAAACGGGTACGCAATAAAATAATTTCACCATATGGCAATTTTTGTAGATCACTAACGGTAATAAGTGGTCTTGTTTCTTCTTTTTCTTTTTCACCTTTCCCACTTTTTACTTTTATTTCACCACACATGGTACTAATTTCTTTTAACGCATCTAATTCCGTACTAATTAAATAAATAATATTTTGGCAGTTACCCTTGATAGTGTCACCTTTATTTTTGCCGTAAACTTCTGATAATTGAGCAAAGTTTTGAATAATGAAGGTAAAGCGCATGTTACGGCTTCGAGCCGCTGATACCATCGTTTCTACGTCTTTTAATGGTGGCATATTAGCGAACTCATCAAGAATAAAGTTTGTACGATATGGAAGTTTTCCGCCACATTTTTGAGCATAATCTACCAAAGTTTCGTAGCACTGTTTAACAAAGATTGTAACTAATGAGTGATAAGTAGTTTTTTCATCTTGAATAATGATAAAAACCGCGGTTTTTCTTTTACCGATATCTGATAATTCAAAGTCACTATGGGAAAGCATTTCTGACATGTTTTCTCTTGAAGCAAATAATCTTAGTTTTTGTTTAAAGACTGACAAAATACTTCCTTTAGTGTCACTAGGGGCAATTAAAGTAGAGGAAGCACTAACATAAGCTGGAGAGGCTGGATTTTTAGTGTTAAAATATTCATTGACATAGGTGGTTGTTCCACATTTTTCTTCACCAATGGTTGTAAATAAATTAACACTATTTAGATTAATTTCTTCTTCTTTAGCATCTTCAAACAAAGCTAAACATAATCCAGAGAAATAATCGGCTGAAGTTTTTTCCCAAAAGGGATCTTGATTACTAGCATTTTGTTCATACAAAATATTAACCGCCAAGTCATCAACTAATTCGTTAGCTTTATCGCTATTGCCTTCTTTATAATATTGGTAAGGTAAATGTAGGGGATTCCACCCACTACCACGCTGCGGATCACGGAAATTCAAGAGAACGACATTATAGCCCCTCTCTCTTAACATTTTTGATGTTTTTTCATATATCTCGCCTTTAGGGTCAGTGATAATCATTGACTCATCATGTTTAGCTAGAGTTTTAACCATTGGTAAAACAATCATTTGCGTTTTTCCACTACCAGATGAACCCATAACAATACTATGGCCTTCTCCATTGTCAACCCAGATATGTTTACCATCGTTCATTAAAGGAATTCCGCCAGCTTCTGCGGTCTCAGAATTTACAAGGACTTCCTTAATATCTCTTGCTTTTTTAAATTCTTTAACTTCTAGCCATTTTGAATAGCCTTTTTCCTTCTTTTTAGTAGTTGATATACCTAATCCCTTCTCAACGTCGAAAAAGCGATCAGAGACGCTTAAAACGCTAGCAACTAGGGCTACGACATATAAGGTTAAAGTAATACCTATAAAGTTTTTACTAAATGCTGGAAATGGATTAAATCCGTGAAAAGGACGATCAATATCCCCAGCGGCAAATTGAGCAATATTTAAAACTGCTATTGCAACAAAATACAATAATACTACGGCATAGACACCAAACATAATCCAATCTTTTGAATCGGCAGTAAATTTTAATTTCATATATAGCCTCCCTAATGCTTTTTATTGTTAGTTAGTATATAATATTTTAACTTAAAATTCAAGTGATTTAACTATAATACAATTATAGCATAAAAAAGTAATATATTGAATATTACTTCGTGCCTATTTACAATCATGTATTAATTGCCACGTATCATTATCTAGTCCATATATTTGATAGCAAGTATCAAAAGTTGGAATATCAACCATTCCTTTAGTAACTATAAATTCATACTTTCCATCTTCATTAATATCCAAAACTTCACGGATAAAATATGGTGTATTTGCACTTGAAGCTATTACTTGGGTTACCTGCCCGTTTTTAGTAGCAAATAACTGAGAAACTTTAGTTTCAGGACTGTATTCTAAGCTTTTATTAGTCGTAGTATAAATTGACTCTTCTATCCCGTCTCCATCAAAATCATAAGTAACTTTTCTAGTCGAATTGGTAAAGTTATCAATATTAGTAACATTATCTTTTGCTAAAGCTTCTCTTAAAACATTTTCATCATTTTGTGAATAATAGCTTTTGTCATAATTAGCTATCCCGATTTTTTCTTCTCCTGAATATGCAACTCTGACTTTATCAGCATCAATATTTTTATAGTTTTTATCCATATAATACCACTGATTAGAAGTATATGATAAAGTAGATTCTTTATAAATTTCGTCGTCAGCATAAACATTATATTTTTGCTTTAAAATGTCGTCGTTAACCTTTGTTATTTGATCCCAACCTTTTCCATTTTTCTCAAGAATTAAAGTCCCATCAATTATAAGGTATTTACTCGAATGGTGATTGGCAAAAATTGGTTTAAATATTACTACCAAAATAATTAAAACGATTACTACAATTAAAATTATAATACCTATTTTAATATTTTTATTTGTTTCATCTTCCATGGTTTCACCTACTTTATAACAATTATATAAAGTATGATTTTTAATGTCAACGTTATTTTATTTTTATTTTTAATTTTTATTGAATAAGATAATTATAATTGATATAATTTATAATAAAGGGTGTGATAAAGTGGAAGATAAACAGGTCAAGATGATTACATATTTGAAAAAAACTATAATTATTTTATTAATTATCACATTAATAGTTATTGCAGGCGTTTTTAGTTATCGATTCATAATGAAAAAAATCAATACTGACAAATTCATTGATTATTTATCTGAAAATGACTATCAAGAAAAAAAAGATGGTTCTTATCAAAAAGAAAGTGAAAGCGACGATGTACTTATAAGATATAAAGCGCTTTCTACTGACTCTATAATTTCAAAAGAAACTTATGAAAACACCGAAAATGATTATACAAGCATTTCGCTAAAATACGAAAAAAATGGAAATATTGTTATCGGATTGCAATTTGAAGGATACAACAAACAAAATAACTATGGCGTTCTTTACCAAACTGGTAATTATAAGGATGGAAAGTTTGATTGTCAGGTAGTAACCGGAAAAGGTTTTGAATCTAAATGCGATATCTTAAAAGATAAAGCTGAAGACTTCAATAGCGAAGTAAAACAAATCCTGGAAAAAAACGAAATTAGTGCTAAATATATATCATAAAAACATTTTTAAAATATGCCAAAAGTACTTCCAAAAAGAAGTGCTTTTTTATAGCCAAAATAACTGTAAAAACCTTTAAAACAACTTAAGATAAAATTATTATGAAAAAAGATTGTCTTCTATAATCATAGACTACAATCTTATAATTAAAATAATTAATAAAAGTTTAATTAAAGTTATAATTTTTTATTAAATATATCATTTTACCAAATTGAACCTAAGTTTTTAGCACTGGCAACTCTTTTACCTCCCCATTCTGGAAACCACGTTCCAGATCCAGGGTTTCCATGTTGATAAAAATGAGCACGTGATACTTCAAACTCTAAAACATTTTGACCGTCACTATGGCCCCATTTATTATAACCCTCGTCACCTGAACTTTTAATATCAGCTATAATAGTTGGTATCAAAGTGCCATCTTCTAAAAAGAAATCTACTTTATCACCAACTTGTCCAAAAGTTTCAGTACAAGCAATTAAATAGCGTCCTTCATACACAGCTATACCATTATCAAACTGTCCACCACTTGGAAGCCAATAATCATAGTATAATTTACCTTGGTTAGAGTTTCTAGCCCAATTCCATGAATTATCACTATTGCTATAATAGGTAACGGTAAATATACCATTCCCATATTCTTCTGGAATTATGATATCACCAGAGGTTATACATTCATCAGAGGTTGACGTTCCAATTTTACCAAATTCAACATCAGTAGCATACATAACTCGATATGTTTGTACATACCATCCAGAATAGTTTTCATCTAAAGTTTTCCCCGTAGGGGCTCCTGGATCTATAATTGTAACTTGGTCTCCATTAACGCTGTCGACAGCTACCCAGTGTTGATTACTGCCATCATGACTAATTTGAAGGACAATAAATTTTTGAAATTGCCCATCTATTGGCGTTGAAAGCTCGTCGGATAAAGTTTCTGCTAAAGTAGCACGGTCACTAGTTCCAACTTCTCTGGATTCTCCTACTCGCCAATTAGGTGCAATTGAAGTGTAACCACGCCAATTAAAAGCACCTCCACTACTAAAACCACCATTATTATTTAAAGTGGTTACCAAGGCACCTGGATTAAAAGAAGCGTAACCATCGGGCAAATTTAATATTTGCGTGCCTGAACGCGACATTTGAATAGCTAATGAAGTAATTAAACATCCAATGTTCGCCATGCTATCAGCACCACCGACAGAGATATTACCCCATTCTGCATCCGCTTGTTTCCAATTAGAAAAACCGGTAGAAACGGTTGTTGGACAAACATTTGCCCTGTCACCTCTTAGTTTGCGATAATAGTCGGCTAAATCAATAATTTCCTGAGCAATACGTTCTTTATAAGCATTACGCCTATTCTCATCTTCTATTTTATAAGCATCATACACTCCACCAATATAGCCGTTTTGGCATATGCTGGCCATGTTTTGAAAACGTGTTGCGGTTCTTTCTCCTTCGGTAATTACATCTTGGCCTGTAATAAATTGATAAGTAATATTTGCAATACTGAAAATTCCATCCGCAGCGGCACCGGCAACGCAAAATACCCCATTATAAAAATCTTTTGTGAACCCGTCTTCCATATTATTTCCTACTAATTTATCGCCGGCAAGAGCTTTTTTATAAGCATCTTCATTATATGTTCCGGTCCAACCAGCGGCATCAGCCATAATAACAGCCGCTGCAGTTAAAAGATCTACTTGTTCAGATTTAGGGTTAACACCTATGGAATTCCCGTTTATTTCTTTTTTTTCTTGTTCACTATTATCTGAACTATTTTCGGCTTTAGTAAAAGCAGTGTTCAAAGAGGCTTTATAGGTATTAGCATCAAAGTTCTCTTCATATCTACTTGCAACGGCTTGATAAGCTCCTTCTTTATGAAGAACTGTCGCCGCCAATGTTACTTCGTCAATAGTATTCCCAATTACTGGAAGACTTTTAATAATTTTAATTCTTTCAATAAATTGCTTTTCCATCTTATATGTTTCGGGATCACTATCTCGAAAAATAATATAAGCTTGGGCTTTGTCTGGAATAATTATTGTGCTGATAAATATTGCAAAAAGAAAAAGTAAAAATGTATATTTTTGTTTTTTCCTCATTCCTTCACCACCTTAAAGCTTATTATTATTTTTAGTTTTTATTTTGACAATTATAAAGGTAATTGATAATATTAATACTACAATTAAGACTATCACCATAAGTTGATAATTTGGAGCCTCTTTAATGACTTCTTCTAGACTAACTGGTTTTTTTATTTCTAAATTGATAGGCTTGTTTTCATAATTATTTTCATTTATATTCCATGTATAGGTATTACCACTAACTTTATCAGCATTATGCGATTGTACTTTTAATTTTGTAGTAATATTAATATCAACCTTTTCAAGAGAAGCACCATCTTCCATTTTGATACAGTTAAATTGATCGCTAGTCGATAAAGTAATGGTTTCTTCAGTGCTATTTAATTTTACAGTTTGATAACACTTTTTAACAAACATGCTTTGGGCAAACATTTCGTGGCTATGTGAATATTCATATGTTAAATAATAATTATCATTGTCTTCTGATAAGTCGCTTGTGTATACTGCACTATTACTGTCTGATGGATATACTTTGTTTCCAAGCTGCAAATATGGTTTTAATTGATCTTGGCTAATTGTTTCTCTAGGAATAGCAACTTCAACCTTTTCATTTATTGACGATTCATCAATCGTTAAATTATACTGAGCTGTACACCCGGTAATCAAAAATATCAAAATAAATAGTAATATTTTTTTCATTTCATCACCTTCATCAATCAAATTTACCCAGTATAATGTCTGTAAGTTTCGTTTCCATAAACCCAGCCATTAAACTCAAGTAGGGAAACTTCCCTAACAACGTCCCCGAAAGTTGGAGCATGAATAACAGTGCCTTCTCCACTATAAATTCCAACATGGCTAGGGTTTAAACCACCATCTAAAATAATATCACCAGCTGAAAGTTCATTTACGGATAAAACCGTAGTAAAATGGGTATCCGTCATCTGCAGTCCAGTATAATGGCCTATTTCTACGCTTAAGGCTTGACGATAGCAATATGTAACTAGTCCTGAACAGTCAAAAGAGTCAGGACCTTCTGCACCCCATACATATGGTTTCCCAATTTGCTCACGGGCACAATTAACGACTCCGGAGGCACTAGTCCCTCCTACTGTTGAAGACGATGAGGTCGATTGTGATTCGGCTAACGGATCAACTGCTTGCATAATGCCTAATGATTGAGTAGATCCTTGAGAAAATAGAGGTACTGCTACCAAAAACCCAGCCATTACAGCAGCTCCACCACCTATTAGAGCCATTTTAGCTATACCGATTGATGCTGGTGCAGCTAATACGCCATCTTTAATCGCACTGCCTGTGCCAATGCCTTTTAAAATATTCTTTGCTTTTAATAAAAATCCCGGCACAGATATCACCACCTATTTTTATAATCCGCCGCCACTACCAAAAGAGTCTAATTCTTGTTCGGTTACAACGACATTAATAGTCATTCGTTTACTACCACAAACAAATAATGCTTCTCCTTGATTGAAACCTTTGATATTTTCTTTTTCATTGTCATTTAAATCAATTAATTTAGCTAGATCTTCAACAGCTTGTTTTTTTAATCCCATAACAAGATAATAAGAAGCGTTATCGAAAATGGCTTTTCCTTGCGTAATAACTGTTGGATCACTAAAGTCTGTTGGCTGTTGGGTAATAATTATAGTTCCTGTATTATATTTTCTAGCACGTCTTTGAACTTGAGCTAAGAAATCTGCACCTAATGTATTATTTCCAGATAATAACACATGGGCTTCATCAACCATTAACACAGTGTTTACAGTTGGATTTAACGTTAAACTCCAAGAATACTTTAAAGTATTGAAGAACAAAGCATTTCTAATGTTAGTATCGGCGTTCATTAATTCTTTAATATTAAAGATAATAAAATTGCTTTGCGGAGAAATGGTTGTTATTCCATCAAAATAATATCTTAACTCTTTGATAATTGGTCTTAATTTTAATTCTAATTGTTCTAACATATCGCGTTCTTTATTTTGATCAGGCATGGCTGTAATTTTACCTCTAACGGTTGCATAAACATCTTTAAAAGTTGGATAATCAGCTGATGAAAACTTACTAAAGTCAGTATCAAAGTCGATTCCAAAACGTCTATATGTTTCTTGGACCATCTCACTAAATATATTTAATACATCTTCAGTAATAGAAGGGTCATAATATTTCATAAAAGCTTTTATGGTCTGAAGGGTTCTAGTTAATACAGCATATCCCATACCTTGTCTTAACTCTTCTTCATCAGCATCGACAATAACTTCTAAAGGGTTAATCATACCAAATTCTCCACCCTTACCTAGTTCAATATAATCACCACCATAAAGTTTGGCCATATCTTCAAACTCGCCCTCAGGGTCGATAATAACAATTTGATTATCATTTCTAATATGAGTTCGCACCATTACTTTAGCGGCTGTTGATTTACCTGATCCTGATGTACCTAAGATAATCATGTTGGCATTATTTCGATTGTGTTCTTTTTGTTTTTGATATAAAAATTGGTTAAACAAAACAACACCACCAGAAAAGTCAACACCCAATAGAGTTGATAAGCCTGGATCCTTTATACTATCAAATATAAATGGATACATGGCAGCAATTGTCGGTGATGGAATTGGCGTTCCTATTCTATCTTCAATGTCTTGTTTTGGGAAAATTGGCAACATTGATTTTAACACTTTTTCTTGTTCAAAGCGCAAGGGAATAGCTCGCATATCCATAGCTTCCAAATAACTTTTTACTTGAAGCTTTTTAGAAGTTAATTCGTCTTGCGAGTCCGCGGTGATCATAATGTGTAATTGAAAATCCCAAATTCTCGCTTGACTTGCTGCTAATTGTTTAATAAATAGTTCTAAAGACTCATAGTCCTGTCTTAATCTTTCTTGAATTGTAACATCGTTTTCTTCTTGATACTTTGATTTTAAATCAGCAATTTCTTTATTTATCATTTTATTGATAACATCAAAAGGCATAGGAAGATGTTTAATAACCATCTTAATGCCTGACATACTTGTTAAATTAGCTAAAAAGCCAGGAGCAACATATTTTGGATAAGAAATGGCGGTTAAAATTGTTGCATATTTATCTGATACAACAAACTCACTAGGCTTAAATTCCAAGCCTTTAGGAGCGATTTGTGTTTTAATATCCATTAGCCGATCACCGTCCCAAATTTAGTCGTTTGTCCACCATTTAAGAAATTATCCAAAATTACTCTTAAATCTTCATTTGAGGTTTGTTTTGTTTGCAATCCGGCATTAGCAAAATTTTGGATTAATGTTCTTATCCTTTTTTGAATTTTTTCAATGTCTTTTTCTTTAAATAATAAATAAAATTCCGTATCAACAACATTATTGTTAGTAAACATATTAGCTTTATTAATGTCATCTATTATTAATTTTCTCTTTACTGGATTTTGCTGAGAATTATAAAGCAATTGTAATTGTGATAGATACGCTGTAATATCCACTGGTCTATCAGCAGCAACAATCCAAAATTCATAATCAATCATATTATAAACGTTTTTTAAATTATTAATAATTGAGTATTGCATATCTGGTTCTAGGATAAAGATATTTCTTGGAAATATCTTTACTCCTGTAACCTTTTCATTTGTATCAAGAACAATCATACCATTAGAAATTGACTTTATTGGTACAAAATCATTGGTATATTTACTTTTTGTTTGTTTCTTTGAGGGCATCGGACACGCACCAACCTTTCCATATATATCTTTGCCTTGTAGTATAAAAGTGATATACATCTTGTATAACTGTTTTAATATTGTGATAATTTGGTATTGGTAATACTAGAAAACCGGTAATCACGGCTGGAGCTAAATCAATTACAGCTCCCAGCAATGATGTAGGATTTATAACTACCAATAATAAAATTGTTATTCCAACTCCTGTGGCAAACATTATCAAATCGAAGGTTGTAAATACTCCGAAAATTAAACTTGATTTTTTTGAGTTTGCTGGTATTAAATAATCCATCTATATCATCCCCTTTTTTATTGTCTATTTTTTGTATTAGATTTTTGGAAACCGACTCTACTTTGTCTTTCTCTATACCCTTCCTGTTCAGCGTTATCACGGAAATTATCACTAGTTTGTAGCTTGTCTGAGGCTTTTGAGGCATCAGTGGCAAGTTTTAATGCTTTTTCATAACTATCGATGACACTACCATCATATGTAGCACTATCCATATTTGTATTCTCTGAACTTTGTCTATTCATTGATTCTAAAGAGTTAGTACCGATTCCCAATTTTAAAGCCTCGTCACCAAACTTAATTTGATTTTCTTTCAAATCTTTACATGCCTTTTTATAATTATCGTAAGCTGTTTCTTGTTCACTTTCTGAAAGATTATTTTTTATTGAATCCTCATAACGTTTTTTCATAGCTTGCTCTTGAAATTGAAAATATTCTAAGTTGTGCCCTTTCCCATCCAAGTCTATTTTTCTTCCGGCGTCAGTATGAGAAAAGTCTTCATGAGCCTTTTTCATCGCCTCAAAGTCTTCAGTAGTTTGTTTGTATTTTGCAACCTTTTGAGAATCAAGAAAGGAATCATAAGGGGTTCCTGTTATGTCTGACCATCTATCTCTAGCCCTGTTACGCAAAGATTTATTGTTCCTTTCCATCATATTCCAAGCTGTACGTCCTCCTTGGGAAACACCTTTTCCTACATATCCTTTGCCTTGACTAGTAAAACCTTTAACGGTTCCACCTACAGCCCCAGAAAGCGTTCCCCCGACAATATCACGAGCACCTTTTAAAGCTCCTAAAGCGCCTTTACCTTTATATAATTGCCTAGCCATTCCAGCGGTTGAAATGGCTGAAGCTCCTAAACCAGCGGCTCCACCAATTAGTGCAGTTGCTCCAGCGTTTTGACTTATAGATTTAAATGGATTAAGTGACATTTCTCCTGATCCTTTTATACCAAAGATAGTTTCGATCATTTTTGGAACTTGTTTTGCAAATGTAAACACACCCAAAATTAAGAACACATATACAAAAACATTCATTGTAGATGCATTGGCTGAATCTTGGACATTCCCATTTGCATCGCTCAGATAGTAAGATATATAATTATCATCATCAGGCCAGAAGAACATTGAAGTAATCATTTCAACAATTCTTATGGCAAGGAAAATTATTGCAATTCTTAAAAATAAGGAACCATATGTAGTTAAACAATTTTTTGCCCAATTCATTAATTTACTATTGCCGGCCGATTCTTTTGGATCAATATATGAAATAATGGCAATTGGAGCAACAGCTTGTAAAAATAATAATTTTATCGCCCTAGCAGCCACATCTATGCAAAACGTTATCAATAAAAAAGCTAAATAGCCACCAGTCAAAGTTGATACTAACGGATAATAAGTTATGGTGAATTCTGTATCGGCTTCTTTTTGCCAATAAAGTAATCCGCCTAATTTACTAAAATCACGGTGATCCTCAATGTTTGCATGATTTTCATCTTCACCGCTAGGTATGTATTTGAAAATGTCTTCTAATTGTATTTTATACCTTGTGAATTCATCTCGCGCATCTTCTGCAAACGCCTCTAAGCAAGTTCGGTTTCCTTCTTCTTGAGGTTCAGCTAATACCATATCTACTGATCCTATAATATTTGAATTTTTCCCAGTGCTCTTTGGATCACACTCTGGTATTCCCACGTCTGCCTTTGTATTCAGTGTATAAAACGCACCAAAAAGCGAAAATTGCAAATCCTTGGCCATATTTGTTATATTGTCAGTAATTGTAATTTGGTTATTTTCATTTGTACTTATATAGTCTTCAGATTCCGAACCTAATAACAAATTATTAATAACGTTACTCCCTACAATTAATCCTTGCAATTCATAGGCTTTGTCAAATATAAATGGCGTTGCTGCTAACAAAACAATAGAAACCATAGCATTCGTGATTAATTTTCCGAAACCCTTGCCTTTTTCGCTAAAAGCATTAGGATCAACCATATATTGAATAATAGAAAAACTAACCTTAAACAGCATAAATATACCTAAGATTAAGTAAACTCGCGTTACCAGTTCATCAAAAACACTATTATGTGAAATAAGGTCAACGTTAGCTAAATACATGAATAATTCATAAACCTTCTCAATTAGTGAATAGACAATGTTATCTAAGAAAAAGCAAATTTGTCTTAGTTGCTGCATAATCCATGTCATATTATAAAATCACCTCTTTTTCGTGTTATTATTTTACCACTTTACATAGTGGGTCGCCATTATCCCCAATGACAACTTTATTGTCTTCAATAACATAGTTGTTGTTGTTTACGACGTTTAAAATAAACGTTATAATTTGTGGTAATAACAGTAAAACAACTACACATATAATTCTTATTAAAGTGTGCTTCAAAGCGGACTTTACACCGTCCTCTTCGCTGCCAGTAACTGCTTTTATAAATTCTATGGCACTCATAATAACCAAAAGAACTACTCCAACAATTGATAAAACAGTAAAAAGAGTAGACAAAAAATCTATTATCGAAGTAGGAATTAAATTACAATTTCCATATTGATAACCAGGTCCCTCGGGTTTTGCCACTCTAGCCCATTTTCTAATACCTTCTAAATCTGCTTCACCTGAATTAAGCACATTTTTTGAATTGCCGTAATCACTAAATTGATCATCACTGTTTGAAATATCATTACCGTTTTCTACATCTGCATCATCTAAAGATAAAGGCCCTCCACTGTTAGCTTTTGCATCTTGAGTAGCTTCAGAAGAATTAGGAGTTAATGAATATGTATATTGCGTAACAGTGGTTGTGGCACCAGGTATAGTTGGTGGATGTGAGGTGCTTAGCTGTTCAATATATAATGTTGGACATTGATATACATTCGTACTACGCTGATGAAGTGCATCTGCTAACTTTGTAGTATTGTTTACACTACATTTATAGCCTTCACTACCATTTCCCTCAATTTCACAATCTGTAGCCAACGGACTACTTCCACTTTTAGCCACCGTTATTTTGGCTTTTAAATTATTGCTATTTATTGTAAAACTGTACGTACATTTTGCTTTCCCTGTGTTATTAGCCACTTCTGCTTTTGCGTTATCAACATTTACAAAAAACACACTAAAAAATACTATAAAACTTATACATAATGATTTAATTAATTTCGAGTCCATAATAGCCGCTCCTTATTTTTTGTATTTTTCTACACATACATTATATCATAAAAAAAAGCAACAATAAACGATTATTGCTGTTTTTTTTAATTAATTATCGTCAGAATTATTATCTGTGCTTTCGCTGCTCTTGTTAGTATCGTCTTTATCTTCAGTAGAAACTCCATTAATGAACTTTTTACTGCAAGCCCAGATATCACCTGTTGTTTGACCTTCAACATTTGATTGTTTTTCAACTCCAGAAACTAAGTTTACGGCAAGCTGAACGATTGTAACAATTAAGAATACTAACAAAGCAGAAATTAATCTTGAAACAAAAGATTTTTGATACTTTTTGATATCTTCTTCTTTTTTAGCTACTACGGATTTAGCAAAATCTAACATTCCCCAAATAATTAACAATATCGGTACAACGATTTTAATAATTCGAATAATCGTTGCTACTAAATTGAATAATGTATCTGGTACTTCAATTCCGCCACATAAAGTAGTATTGGTAGTAGTTTCTTCTAGAACATTTAATAGTTCAAACATTTTATCCCTACTTTCTCTTATAATAAGTGTATTCTTAATACGTTATAATATTTTTATGCGGGTTTTCCAGTAATAATTTGGCTAGCGCAATCCCAAGCATTTTGGGCTTCGTTACCTTCACCACCAACACTAGCAATGGCAGATACTACTAGCTGAACAATTGTAACAATTAGGAAAACAACTAAAGCGGCAATAAATCTTTTCATAAAAGTTTTTTGACCAGCTTTGATTTTATCTTCGTCGCCACCAACAGTAGCTTTGGCAAAGTCAATCATACCCCAAATAATTAATAATATTGGTACAGCGATTTGAATAATAACAACTATTAAATGAATTAAATTACCAACACCAGCTGGTATTCCAGAGTCAATTACAGTTGTACAATAATCTCCTGCCTCTAATAAATTTGTTAAACTCATATAAAAATCCTCCTCTTTATGATTATATAATACTTTAAAAATTGGGTTTTGTCAACAATTTAACACTCTTATATGTCAATCACTTTAAAAATGGACTTTTACTGAAAAAGTCCAAATAAACCTTTTTTCTTTTCGCTAGTTTCATCGCCTTGCCTAATAAACCCGAGTTTTACTAAAAAGGCATCTAAGGCACTATTAGAATTCTCTTGGTCATATAAAGGTGGGAGACTAGCAAATATTTTAGTATTAGTTTCATATTCAAAATCTAAAACATCATGACTGCTTAACATACTTTTATTTAAAACAAGTTTTTTGTTTTTATATTTTTCAAAAACTCTTGGATTTCTAGCTAAAAGTTTGTTTAACTTAAGTTTTGACGGTTCTACTAAATAAATAATTTCTTGCATTAAGGCTTCAGCTTGATTACTGTTATTAATATCGACCAAAATAACATCTTTAGAATTATATTTAGAAATATAGTTTCCTAAATCGTTAGAGGCTATACTATACATATTATCATCACCAAAGTACATAAAATCACGTTTCTCAAGTTCCAAAGCAACAACACTATAATTGCGTTCCAACTGTTTTTTCATAATATAAATTAAACTAGTGGCCCCAGCTTCATCAGTTACATTTTTAACACCGATGATTCTAGTGGTATTAGCTTCACGATATACTTCAACAGTTTGCGGTGCTCCGCCGACTGTATAACTAGGTTCATGATAAGTGTCTAGCTGATGGTACTGAGCTACATCACGGTAGCTATTAGGGTTATTATATAAATACATAACACCCTCAATGTTCATCGTAAAATTATATATACGCATGGAAATCAAGTCAGAAAGGTATTCTGGATTGGTGACTTCTGAAGAGCCGTCTAAAAGTAATATCAAACGATCCATATCTAGCGATAAAGACAACTTTTGTAAAGTTTTGATATCTTTGTAATCTTTTAAAGCGGTGATATCCAAAATCATTCTTTGAAAAAAGAAATTTTTGAATGTTTCAATGATTTCTTCAACTGTAAATTCACCTTCTAGCTTTTTTATGATATCAATATCTAGCGTAGCTAAAGCATCGCGATATTTATTCGCAATAATTACATTCATACCATGCCCTCCTAATCATCTATTTTTTTGAAAGTCATAGTTTCACCAGTTACCGGAATTCTTAAAAGATTTCCAGCAAATTCAGAAACTACGGGAATATCTAAATACATAAAGGTTGTAACGCGATAATAGTAATAGCATTTATCTTTATTAACACAGTCCTCCATAAGATAAACGCAATACTCATATTCATTGGTTCGCGTAAGTAAAGTTCCTTCACTATCTTTACAAAATGAGCTAGTGTTTCGACCACCATTAGTGTTTAAAGGATAACCAACTCCAGTAGCATTGAAGGTTTTTCCATTACGGCTACCCCCACCTTTTAACCAATCGTTAATTTCATTTATTGTATTAGTGTTATAAGCATTGGCAGTCTCTTCAACCGTTTCAGCGGCTTCACCTTCTTTTTCGATCTCTTCAATAATCTTATTTTTTACTTTATAAGCCTTTGAATAGTCTAATGAACCGATAAAAAAGGCGATCAAAAGAATAACAAAAACTATTACAATATTGAAAAGCAAGGAATTACCTATGGCTTCATTCATAAGCTACCACCTCTTGACGAAAAACGATAAACTCGCTCTCCCTTAGTATGAACAGGGATGTTTAAAACCCCAGCGATCGGTAAGTCCAGTGAAATATAGCTAACGACACTATAATTATAGTATCTTGGCTCATTACTTTTATTTTTTTCATTTTTAGAACTAGTATCATTTTCATAGTAATAAACACAGTAGAAATAGTTACTGTCGATATCGGCATTACCATTAGCTTTAGCTACTAACGGAGCACCATTTCGCTCACTTGGACATGCGTAACTACCACTATTACTAGGCCTTTGGAAATATCCAAAGTTTTCCAAACGCGAAGCTATTTCCGTTTTTGCAAGTTCATTATAACCTTCATATTTTTCAATGGATGCTAAAATATATGAATTTACTTTAAATGCTTTATAATAGTTAATAGTTGCGCTTAGAATTCCAAAGACAATAACAATGAAAATAATAATAATATTAAGTGTTAATGTCGTTCCTATCCCTTCACGCATAACTTACCTCCTCGTATAATGTAGTTAGGATATTTTTTAACTACATTTTCTTATTTAGATTTTTGTTAAGAGATATCTATAAACTCATTATTTTGTAGATTGTAAAATCTATATTATAATGCCTGTAAAGATAGAGTAGTTTTAGCTACCTCCTTGAACATTTGGTTCTTATTAAAGACTAAAGCCCCTTCTTTACAAATTGGATATTAATAAGTTGTATAAAGATTAGTTTGTTATCTTTTGTCTTTTATTTTGAAACTTTTTCATAAAATTTATCAAAATCAACTTGACTTATTTATAGTTGTCTTTTTATTCAAAGAATTAATTATTTAATAGTATTAACTTCTGATGTTCCTCTGTCAGAAATCGTATTAGCTTGATTTTGAACATTGTTCATAACAGTTGTAATAATAATTGTACCAATTGCTAAAACAATAGCAATAAGAACAATTGTAATTACTGTCATATTCGCTTCACCTGCTGCCTCTTTCATTTAGTAGCACCTCCTTTACTTAAATATAATTATACTACAAATTCATCATAGTCATCATCGAAAGTAGCAAGAACATTAAAATTCCCCCACCTGTACCAAATAACATGACCATGGTTCTTTGTTCCATTCTATCAAGACGTTCTTTATATTTTTGCTCTCGTGCTTTGTTTTGCAAAGATGAAATGGTTCTTGAAAACATAAGCAATTGTTCCTGTTTATTTTCTTGGCTACCTAATCCAAGACGATATAACAAACGCATCATTCTCATTGAATCACGAACTGGATATTCATTAGCAAAGTCCATATATGGTTGAACACTAGAGTCTCCGGCATCAATTTTTTGAATTAAACGTTTAAGCCCTGGTTTGAAGATATCAGGCGCTGTATCAATTGATCTTGAAAGAGCCACTGGAACAGTATAATGTTGAATTAATATTTCCAAACTTTTTAAATAGTATGGAAGAGTTAAATTAATTCGATGTAAATTATTTTTATAATATTTTTTTAAATTTTGGTAAGGCATTTTAAAGACTAAATACCCAACAATTATAGAAATTAGGAAATAGACGAAAGACATTTTTGACATTAAGATAAACATGACAGCAACGATGGCAATTAACCCATTTCTAATTCTTTGACTATATAATTTATTGACATCAACTTCACCATATTTAACATTAAGCAAAAATTCATAATCATCTTCCATTAAAAATCTAAAATAAGGTTCAACATCATTAACAAATCGTTTTGAACTAAAATGATGATTGTATTCTAGGATCAGAATAAAAATTAGTCCAATGATAATAAATATTATTCCTAAATTCATTATTCAGCCCCCACATCTTCATTATAGTATTTTTCCCCACTAAGAAGGAAATATGTATTGAGGATAACAATCCCGTGTAACAATAGTTGAACCCACCAGCTTTGAAGCATTTCAATATATGTATCGACACTGAGAAGAATTTGAACAAGCATTACCATTAAATATAAAATAATACCGAATTTTAAGAATTTTTTATGGAAATCGGCACGATCTAATCGGTCACGGTACACGCTTTCCACAAGCATATCGATATCCAAACTCATATTCTCTAATGACTCACCAGCATCTCTTGAACCTTCATTGGTAATTTGTAAAAACAATTGGTGCATATTTCTTACAATATAATAATCGTATTTAGCATTGAAAAAATCGATTGATTGATTAACGGTTCCATTTTCATAAGCCATGTCGATCATTGTCTTTACATCAGCTTTTACAGGATCTTCAAGAACGCCTGATTCATATACACCTTCTAAAGCTTTTACAAATGATTGTGTAGTTTGAAATTCCATGATGGTATTGGTAGTATATACTTGAATTTGTTCAAAAATAAATTCACTATATACTCGCTTACATCTTAAGTAAGTTAAATAAGGAATAACGATTATTGAAAGAGTAGCATAAATTATCGAAATAGCAATGTTATAAAAATACAAGTATGTGAGAATGGCCGATGAAGCGGCAAAAACGATAATTTGAATAGTATACTGTCTTGCAGTATATTCTTGTCCTAACTCTTTAACTTTTTCCCTAATTACCCTAAATGAATAAGGAGTATATTTTTCGTATATATAGTTAACCTTTTGGTTAATAAATTTGTAAGCATTTGTCTTCTTATTACTGCGATAAACAACAACAAATATGGCAATCGCAAGAACAATTAGAAATATAATAAATGTCATACTTTTTCCCTCCTTTATTCAAATAAATTTTCGGTTTTTTGAGCCGCAATACCAGGGGTTATCGTTGGCACGGGTTGTGAATATGGTACTTGACTTGTAGCCACAGGCTCGTTATTTCCTGCTGGAACAGGAATTCTTTCCCCAAGGAAACGCATTTCCTCTGGTAAGAAAACTCCTTGTACTTCTAAATAATCGATTAAATAAGGACTTGGATTATTTCGAACGACTTGTCCATCGGCACCTTTTCGATAAAGAACATTATGTTTAGCTTCGTTGTCTTTATCGACATAAAACTCCGTAACTTCTGCGATCTCACGGATAAATTTATGGGTTTCTTTATCGGTATAACCACGAACATAAATACCGATTTGGACATATCTATGAATCGTCTTAATAAATTGATCAATATCTTGGCTTGTCTCTAACAAGCTATACATACGCTGCGGAATAGAAGCGGCTTTATCAGCATGGATTGTTGATAAAATGTAATGTCCTGAAGATATTGAATTTCGAACCGCTAATACAGCTTCCGCACTACGAACTTCTGATAATAAGATCCATTTAGGATTTTGACGCATACATGTAACTAATACATCAGTATATGAAGCGATGTTATTGGTTTTCATGGCAACAATATCACGGTGAGGGAAAATTTTATCTAAATGAAGTTCCAGCGTATCTTCAATTGTTATAATCTTTTCATCTTCAGCTATTTTTGAAGCCAAGTATTTTACTAATTCAGTTTTTCCTGAACCAGTTTCTCCACAAGCGATAATATTACAATGTCCTTTGACACAATACTCTAGAAACTCGTGAATATCTGGCTCAATATATTTTTCAGCAATGATTTTTTCTTTTTGTAATCTGATTTTAGCCGGTGTTTTACGAATAACACAAGCAATTCCATTTGTCGCAATTGAATCATGAACGAAATTTAAACGAAGTTCGGCACTTTCAGCATCCAAGAAAGGGTGAGCCATATTAAAGGTTTTACCCATGACGTTAGAACACTGAAAGGCCAATTTTTCCATAAAAGCATCATTAATTGCAGAGTTTTCTATACGATAAATACCTTTATCTAAGGTTTTTAAATGAATTTGTCCTTTGTTATCGTAAGAAATATCGGTTATTTGCTCGTTTTCTAAATATTCTTTTAATGGACCAAAATCTATTTGGTCAAACATATTTTCATTCATAAATTATTGCCCCGTAGTTCCAGCTGAATTAGTTGTTCCTATATTTATATCTTCCATAAGGGTGTGAAGTGTACCATCTTCTTCAGTTACTGTTGCTTCTAAAGTACCCTTGGCCGTAAATTGAACTGTTTGTTTGGTTTTTGTTACTTTGACCGTTTGACCGTTATCTTTAGTATAAGTACAAGTGTAGGTACTACCGCAACCTTTTGGATACGTAATGGTTACTCTATTAGGAGTACCACCAGTTTGAGTAATTGTTGGCATTAATTCATCATTTTCTGTGGTAGTATTTGTGGTAATTGGAATATTAACAGCATGAGCTTCAATGTAATCTGCTAATTGCTGTGTTGATACTTCAGTAGCTCCTTCGGTACTAACACTTCCACCATGAGGAACTGGGAATAATACTACTCCAAGTGAACTCATATAAGAAGCTTTTCTTAATAATAAGTTAATTTCTTCTGGAACACCGAAAATTAACATTGATGGACTTCTATCTTCGCTAGTGTTTTCAAAAACATCTTTTCCACCAGAATCTTTAACAGCTAACACTTCTACGTTTTCTACTAATTTACCTAACATAACTTTTTCGTCATTACCATTTCCGGTTTTCATATAAATATCAATTTTATTTCCAGGATAAATTGAATTACCGTAAGTTGTTTCCATGTCTACTGGGAAGTTATACACAACTTCACCTTTTTTTACTTTTAAGAAAACTGAATCTGGCAATTTACTCTTAGTGACAACAGTATCTGTATAGAACATGCTACCTTTAGGAATTACAGAATTAACGTTACTATAATTACCAACAACACTATTTCTGTCAGTAATAACATTATCTCCTATCGAAATGGCTGGCATGTCCACCAATGTAACCATGTCACTGGTAATTTCCGTTCTTGGTTGAATTGTTTCCGTTGCTACGGGAACTCTAACAGGCTGAACGGCATTATTAATTTGGCTACTGTATCCGATATACAATAACACTAGAATGATGATTACCCCAAGTATGGTAACCGTGTTTTTGTTTTTCAAGAATCTCTGCGCCGAAGCTAAAAAATTATTCATATTTTTCTCCTCTTTTCTCTTTTATTTTTAATATGGTGTTTCCATTATAGCATCGATTGTATTAGTCAAATCAAATGTAAAAGTCTCATCATCTAAAAGTATTGCTGCCGGAGAGCCACTAACTCCACTAGATACCCGTAAACTAACTTTTGGCGGTGACTCATTTACATCTATTACCTCGATACGATATTTACGTCCCGTATGAGCACTTTCAGCAAATCTGCGAACAAAATTTTCAACAAATTTTTCTCTATCGATTCTAACTATTCGTGAAGTTTTAAAACTCCCATAATCTAAAGCATCCCACATAGCCGCTTCTGTGATTTCTTTTAACAATTGTGAATTGTGCTCATCAGTATTTGTAATAGTTTGAAACAATACAATGAAGAAGATTGAGGTTACGCCTAGCATAATTACTAAAACGCCCCATAACGATTTACTCATTTATCATCACCCCTCACCTTCCTGCTGCTCCATACTTACAACTATAAAATCCATCGTGCCCTGCTCCTTTGCAAAGGCCCCCAGATGCATAAGTTCTTATGAAATCACTTAAGCAAGCTGTTCCATCTTTATTACATGAAAGATCAAAATCACTATATGATGTGCTTTTATTATAACTTCTTATTGATTTTATTTTGTTACCATCTAAATCAAAGGTATAAATTGCACTTTGATTATAAACCGTTTCATTTTTTACATCACGATTCATGTTTATTGCTGTTTCAATAACGCGACTGGTATTTTGCGTACATTGCAAATTGCCATTTCGATCAATTGAACACCAATTGGCCCCTGAATTACGTCCAATTCCACTGATTCCAGGGAATGAAGTAATTAAATCAATCGGGCGATAAATAATGTCAATACCATTTGGACAATCTTCTCCTGTTGGACATCCGATTGGTACCCCTGGCTTACAAATACTATATTTGCTGGTATAATTTTTGCAATCTTTAGGACCGTCTGCTAAATACCATTTACCAGTTGTCGGATTTAAACGATGTATTTCACAACTCTTATAATCGTCAATGCTCACACATCTTTCATCGGGTCCACCTTCATATGGACATTTTTCACCATATAAATCCTCGTATTTAGAACAGTTCCCAGTCTCAACCACTTTTCCGTTTTCAATTATTTGGCACTGATTACTAGATACTCGTTTACAGTCTTTTAAACCACCATCAGGCACACATTGACCAACATTTACTGAATTACAGTCTACTTCGCGGTCATCAACATAGCACTTTCCTGATTTTTTTACACAATTGGTATATGTTTTGATCGGGCACACATATTCATCGTTATTTACGCTTTTGCAGTTGCCTAATTTACTATCTGATTTTCGGTCGTTTTTGCACTTATTATATTCAGAAGTTCCAAGGCCATATAATTTAGCACAAGCTGTTTGTGATTCAGCTTCACCCTCAACACTAGTATTATAAATGTTTTTTTCACTTTTTACATTAGCGGCACCAAAATAATCTGATTGGCTTTTGGCATTCCAAGCATCTTTCATATAGCTATTGTCAGTTGGGAAATCATAAGTTAATTTAATAAACGCCGACATTTCTGCATACTTCTCGTTTGCCTGTTTAAGTGACACAGGAAGATTAGGAACACCAGAATCAATATAGCTATCTAAATCATCTTTTGGTTTAGAAAATTCTGATTTGATATCCTTATTTATATAACGGTATAGATTTTCTGGAAGTAAATACTGTGAAGTTAAGCTCATAGTTAATGTTCCGCCACTTATCGTTTTCTTAACCTCACCTTTGTTTTCTCTAATTGTATTATTAGCGTTTCCTCCAGAACCTTTTAACTTAGTTGTATAGTCAGTGTCATTGTTTTTCCCATCTACCATTGAATTTGTATCAATTCTATATGTTTTAGCATTGCTATTGTAGCTACTATTTTTACTTCCGATAGAAACTAATCTATCAATACTTTCACCTTCAACATAGTGAATAGTTACACTACCAGCTGATTTTAAGGTGTTACTATTGGAAAAATTTTGAAGTCTACTTACATTACCACTTTTACTTTGACATTGCATTGTTCTCGTAACTTCGATCGGAGCAAAATTAGGATGCATATTTTGCGGAGCTTTTAGTCCAGCTGTAAAATAGCTTCCACTTTGAATACTAATTGTTTGATTGGCATTAGGAAATGTTATTTTATATTCTTCACGGCAATAAACATCATCAGCCTTTTTATAATGTTTCTTTACGTTATTGACATCATTACTATCACTTTCTTTTATAGCTTCCCAATTAGGCGTATCTTGAATTATATAACTACCTTTGTCAGTTGATAAAGTGCTTGTGCAGTTTTCACAAGCTGCATCTATACTATAATTGTAATCTTTTTTTATAGCTTCTGGGCTGATTCCGATTATATTATAGCCAGCTCCATCGTAGCGGTCATTAAATTTATCAAATAGTGATTTGTTAGCACCACTAGGAACATAATTATTAAATGGTCCAATACTAACAAAGCCGCCAAAGAAAGCTGCCCATGGGTAACCATTACTTGTCCCAAATTTTCTTAAATCAGCACTCCTAATTCCAATATCATCTTTAGTTGTAAAAAGATCACCATTATAACTTGATCCAAACAAGCTTTTCATTGGCCCCAACTTAGAGGCCATCTCTTTTCTAGGAACTACTTGCACGCATGCATTTGAGCCATCATTCCAACACTGTAATTCCTGAACAAGAATCCTATATCCATACGAATCAATACCGCCTGGAATGGAAGTTTTGCGATCTAGTGATCTAACGTTTATATCAAAATCATTCAAATATGTTTGTAAAGTATTGGCATCGCCAATTACCATATTATCTAATACTAGACCGTTATATAATTCACCTGATAGGTTAGCTAAAGTCCCGCTATTTACATAACGACACCCGTTGTTGTTGGCGTATGCTTGTGCTTTACTTTCTAAGTCATAAATATTGCCCTTATGTTTGCCACTATAAGCAACTACGCATTTTTCTTCGCTATAACTACCACCTTGCGGTCTATACACAAAACTATATTTATAAACGCCAGGTTTATAACCCGAACCAGAGTTACTTAAACCAGAAACTATGCCTCCTGTGTTCCCGCCGCCGCCACCTTGGTCACCAGTACTCCAAGCGTTAGCTATATTAATTCCACAGACAAAAAGCAAAATCACGGTTAAGAAAAATATTATTTTTTTCTTTTTCGAAATCATGTTAAAACTCCTTTCGACGTTTTTTATATAAAAACAGTCCGATTAAAACGATAAAACCAGCGATACAAACGAGAATGATTGTACGATTTTCTTTAAAAAATTCAAATATTTTTTCTTGTAAATTGGGTTCTTCAACTTCGCCTTCAATAGCATTTTGATTTCTATATGCTTTTAATGCATCATTAAATTGATCAACAGTTATAGTTGTATTTAGCCACATAGCGCAAAATTGAAAATTAGGATATTTTTTGCATTCATCACTGGTAGAGAAAAAGTTATATTTGGGCAGTGTAATATATTGAGTGAGTAGTTTATCGCCACGGCAATTTTGATCATTTGAATAAATGTCAAAAGAAATATTCATACCATTATTAGAATAATTCAGTTGTTTTTCCCCTGAACCATAGATGGTTTGACCAAGTGAATTCTCTTTAATATATATATCATTTGTTAAGTTGTTGATGTTAACTGTAAATTTAGGATAACCATCAACCATTTCATAGTTATAACTAAATTGAACGTTGGATGCTATTCTTGAAAGTTCAGCTTGCCTTTCATAACTGCATTCAGCATGGGTAATTAAAGGCGATATAAACATGCAACCTAAAAATACAATTAAACATTTAAATTTTGGTTTCAAAGGCTTAGCCTCCTTTCCTATTATAACATATTATCATTATTTTAACACATATTTATAGTTATAATTACGCACTTGAAATGTAAAGTAAACAGAAGTAGCTCTTTCAAGATCTTTATTTACTTCAATATAGGTGTAACCATTAGCACTTCCAATTTTAGGTTTTATACGTTTAGAATCAATTTTATGACTATACCACTTGTTATCAACTTGATAATTAATAGTAGCAAATTCATTTAGAAAATAATAAACATCAGAGATTGTATTTAAATTCATACTCTCATCTTCTTCAAACGCACTTTTAAGTTTAATTAACGTCTTAGGGTAATTTCCAGTAGCCGTTGGAGTAACATACTCTGAAGATGCCAAACAATTATTTTTTTTAGAGCAAAATTGATATTCAATTTTAAATTTATTACTAATTTCAAATTGATCAATGGTGAAAGTTGATTCACCAAGGACACTTCCTGAAAAACTTAAAGTTTCACTAAGCTTCTTTTCTTCAGTTTGAACTTTTTTAGTTAAATCAACAGGGTTTAATTTAACGTATATGTTTTTGGCGCCAATTTCACCACGAATAAAACTAACGTTATCATTTATCTTTAAAGTCATTGATTTAGCACTTTCTGATTTAGGGATTTCAAAAGCTAAAATATAATTGGTAAAATCAATTGATAGTTTATCGTTAGTATATGGCGTTCCAATGTCAGTTAAATCTTCATTGTAATTTGTAGTTTGTCCATATGATTTACCCCCGGCTTTTAAAGTGATTAAACCAGTATTTAATCTTTTAGTTTCATCTTCAACTAATTTACGAACATCAAGTCTAACAACTACCAGTACATTATCAGCAGCTACGATTTGTTTATCGTTTTGATCGGTAGTCGTTAAATAAGAATTTTTGACATTAAATCCAAAGTTACTAGCTACAAAAGTTTGGGCTTCTTGGTAACTAGCTGTATAAATACTTTTGGTCATAAATATTATAAAGCTAACAATAACTACCAAAATTATGGCTAATACATTAACGACAAATTTATGTTCAATATAAAAATATTTTAATTCGCGAAATTTACCGCGGATATTACGTTTCATTTTGTTTTTATCAAATTCAACGGCTACTTCAAATTCTTCATTATCTTTAACGTCAATCTCTAAGGCCTCTAAATCACTACCAAAATTAAATTGTTTGATATCAAAGCCAGTCGCTCTTACGATGGTAATAATACAACTTATTATTTGAATGCCTGCGGCAATATAAGTTATATCTCTGAGGGCTGAAGATAAACGAATATCTAAGATGCGATCATAAATATTATTCATAACGCTGTAATCGACACCGTATAAAACCATAAGCGCAAGATAAATGATTAAATTAAAGATGTATAATTTTTTAGGTTTATCTTTAACAAACATTACGGAAAGTACAACAATAGTAAAAATAATTACAATTAAAACAACGAGGAAACTATAAAAATTGATATAGTCCCCTAAAACAAAACCGCTACTTGCCGTAGCGTAATCTTGAATATAGTCAGTTAAAAAGTTACCAATAACAATAGTACGATAAATTAGCATAGCCATTAAAATAGCCATGATTAAATTGATTATTCTAAAATATTTTATAAAGAATGCGTATGGTTTCCTAAGTATCATACACGTGTGCCCCTTCCCTAATATAATAATTATACCTTAAAATTTGTAAAAAAAAAAGCATTTTTGTCGCTTTTTTCATAAAGTTAAAGACCAATCTATTTTAATGAAAAAATATAGCGGTTTTTATCTTCGTAAATTAATTTATAATCTTTACGTTGTTTTAGCTCTTGGTAAATTATATCTTCCTGGCCAACAACAATGTAAGTAAAATTGTATTTTTCTAGAAAAGTGCTTGGAAGTAAATACCCTTTTTGGACTTTATAATATTCTTTGAAAATGTCTGCTTGATGATTATTTGCTTTAAGAAAAACTTCTGAGCGATTATCAATGTATGGTTTAAACCCTTTATATTCTAAATACCCACCATCTAATTGATTACTATAAATTGTAGCTTTTTCTTTATCGGCATGTTTCAGCAGATAATTTGTAGCATCCTCAACTTTTATTTCACGATTAATACTAAGAAGTGGACTTGTTATAACAAATAAGGTGATTATTAAAACTAATGAGCTAAAACATAAGATAAACTGTTTTGATGACAAGTTTATATTTTTAAACTTAATTAGTTCATCTTTATAGCTATATGCGAGGGGAATAAAACAAAGAACAATAAACAGCGGATAATTGCGCCAAGCTGATAGTAATAAATAAATGGCCCCTAGTATTAGAAACACATAACGTATTTTGGTTTTCTTCTTAAAAGCGAGAGCCAAAAGAAAGGCAAAAAGCGTTAAATAAGTAACTTTCCCATAATTTGCAGTAATTTTAGGCACCATCATTTCAAAAACTAGGTCATTAATTTCTGCTATACCGTATGATTTAAGAACATAGGTCATCGCATCTATTCCGTACGGATTGATAAAGCCAGCTAAAAACATTATGAGGCCAGTTACAATTAATGGCCTTAACGGATAAGTTTCTCTTTTTTTAATACGATTATATAAAGTTTCAATTATGTA
This sequence comes from uncultured Bacilli bacterium, assembly GCA_944358695.1. Taxonomy (GTDB): domain Bacteria; phylum Bacillota_I; class Bacilli_A; order RF39; family UBA660; genus Coprosoma. Next base: position 80,567 of record CALVRM010000013.1, read on the forward strand.
TGGTAATAGCAAACAAAATAATATAGCCCACATTGATGCATGAAGATTAATAAGCAATAAAGAGATCATCGGTAGTGGTATTAAGAATTTTATATTTTTCTTTTGAACATAATTTTCCAAAAAAAACAAAGATAAAAGAAAGCTAAGGCAACTAAAAATTTGCGGTCTACCAGCATAAAAAACTGGCAGAATAATCGCGCAAATAATTGTTATTATATATGAGATACAATAATTTTTTTTAGTCACTAATAAACACGTTTGATAAATTATACAAAGCGAAACGAAAAATATAAATGCGACTAAAGCAGCCAGCCCTATTTTTCCTAGTAGTAAATATGTTAAATAAAAGATCACGGCAGAAAGCCACTGCTGCATGACAAATGAAAGGTTTTCATGCATGGTAAAAGGTTCAATAGTTGGAAACCCGTTTTCTAAAACATAGCGCCCATGATTAAATAAAAACCAAGTGTCACCATTAAAAATTTCGGCGTTGCTAAAACAATTACATGTAAAAAATAAAAGTAATAGAAAAAATAAGATTTTAAATTGTTTGGTTGCCAAGTTATCACTTCCCTTTTTATTTTTTTTCATAAATATAGCGATATTGATCTTTATACACTAGTTGGTAATTATTATCTTGACTGATTTCTTGTCTTACTATGTCTTTTTTTTCTACGACAAAGTGAGTAAAGTTATACCTCTTTAAAAAAGTCTTTGGTAGAAGATACCCCCTTTGTAATTGATAATATTCTTTAAAAATATCCTTTTGATGATTATTGGCTTTAAGGAAGACTTCAGCCCGCGGATCGATATATGGTTTAAAGCCATAATACTCTAAATATCCACCATCATCATAGCCTGTATAAATAACAGATTTTTCTTTATCGGCATGTTTTAACAAATAATTAGTGGCCCCTTCCATTTCATATGGTTTAACGAGACGATATCCTGGATTACATGCTACTATGGTGGCAACAATTACTAAACTAATGGCCAAATAACAAAGGATTTTATGAATTTTGGGTAAATTGATTTTATTAATGCCTTGGAATTTGTTTTTAAAGCTATCTGCTAAAGGCAGTAAAGATCCTATTACAAAAAGTGGATAATTACGGTATGCTGAAAGGGCTAAATAGAGTAACCCTAGCATTAAAAGGATGTAACGAATTTTTATTTTTGAAGCAAAACTAAGAACCAGCAAAATTAGAAAAATTGTCAAAAATACAGCTTTACCAAAGTTTTTAGTAATATTAGGAACCATCATTTCTGTAATGAAATCATTTATTTCGTATATGCCATATGACTTGAAAACATAAGTCATAGCTTCTATGCCATAGGGATTTATAAAACCGACTAAAAGCATAATAATCGTAACAATTATTAAAGGGCTTAAACGGCTTAAAGGTTTCTTTTTAAGCCAAAAGTAAAATACTTCTAATATATATGGTAAAATAAAGCAAAACAAAAGGCCCCATGTTGCTGCATGCATATTAATTTCTAATAAGGAAATTAAAGGCAACGGCACTAAATAACGTATGTCTTTTTTTTGTATGTAACTTTCGAGAAAATAAAAAAGCAATAAAATATTAATATAACTAAATATTTGAGGTCGGCCACCATTAAGATAATTAATTAATAAAAGTGATGAGATTCCTACTAAAATATAACTTAAATATTTATTACGGTTACTAATTAATAAACATAATTTATAAATTAAAAATAAAATAAGAATGAAAACTACTGTCACTAAAATAGCTATACCTATATTACCCCAGGTTGAATATATTAGGTAAAAAATCACGGCAGAAAGCCACTGCTGCATGACAAACGAAAAATTCTCATGCATGGTAAATGGGTCAATAGTTGGAAAACCGTTTTCTAAAATATAGCGCCCATGATTAAATAGAAACCATGAGTCATTATTTAAATAACAATTAAGGCAAAAACAACAAACAATAGGGATTAATAAGAGCATTAAACATAGCTCTTTAGGCAAATATATTTTTTTAAAAAATGATTTTATTTGGCTCATAGTATCTCCTTGTTTCTATAAATATTTAGTTATTATCTGATAACATTGTAATAAGTCAGCAAAAGACACAGCACAATTTGCTGGACTGGTTGATGGTAGGTAATAGCACGGCATATGAGTGTTTTTTAAACAAAGTCTATTATAAAGCTCTTCAGCCTTTTTCCCAGTGACAAATATTTTGGATATTTTAGTTTTATCTATTAAGTCTTTAATATCATTGGGAACTGGATTTTTTATAGTGCTGTCGCTAGCGCCTTCAATATCACAGCAAGCTAAAACATCCCATAAAGCAATATGATGTTTTAAAACAAGATCTTTTTTTTCTTGGATTGTTTCTGGAAATTTTTCATTTAAAACAATTGATAATACTTGCCAAAATCTATTTTGGGGATGACCATAATAAAATCCAGCTTCTCTAGATTTAGGCGATGGAATCGTACCTAATATTAAAATTTTACTTTCTTTTGTATATATTGGTTTAAGAACGTGTTTAACTTGCATGTTATCACCTTTTACAAATAATTATCTTTTTATAATTTATATATTGATATTTAAATAATATCATAATTGTTTATTTTTTTACAGTTTATTTTTTTAAACTTTATCACAAAAATTGAGATTATTTAGATAATTACTATAAAATAATTATATTTTAATAGCATAATTTTCTAGCTTTAGAAAATGCTATTATAAAGGAGTAAAGGAGTTTTTAATTATATAATAATGCAGTTTAATACAGCAAATAGGTTAACTAATGAACAATAAAATTTAAAAATGTGAGTTAAGTGCCTTTAAGTAGTATATAAAGTGACTGTAACTAAATAGGCATAAACCCATAATATGATTCTTATTATAACAAACAATAGGAGAAATATAAATAGAAAGGGAACGATCAAATAGGAAATTTTCCTTAAATTTGATTGCGTGTGATTATATGAATGAGGAATTGGAAGAAATATTTCAAAAAGAATCTAATAAAATTATTGTTAGACTATTAGAAATCGATAAAAATAAAACTATTGTGAGTAAATATATACATGAACTTGTGCATGAACTAATAAACAAAAAGTATAAAAAATTCTATGTTGATATTTTATACCTGGTTATAAACAAAATACCATATCCGCTAACCGTAACAATAGATCCAATTTTTCATTTTGAATCTCATAAAGAATTCATTTATAAAAGGCAAAAGTTTCAACAATTAAGTATATATGATAAATAAAAAAGGTAATAGTAGCTGTATTAGAAAATATGGGAATTTTTATTTAGACTAATATTTAAATCTAAACCCCACTTACTCATTTTTATTAGTTTATAATTTTTATGATAAAAAACACATCAAGCACCGGCAGCTATATGTGTTTTTAGTTTTCTTTATAAATTCAAGATTGTTTTATTAGTTAATCGTATAAAGATCTGGCCACAAGGTCAGTGCCAATAGTTTCAGGCTATATAACCTGCCAGTTATTATTGTTATACATCAAATTGGGGCTTTTGCATACAGAATAATTCCCGTCGCTCAATCTATATGTTCCGCACTGCTCTTTATTCGAATTAGCTCTTATATAATCACTTGCACTTATAAGTCCTACATTCTCTCTTCATTTGTAACTACTCTAACTAGCTATTTGTTCTTCTACATTATTATAGTATGCTCCCTATGTCAATTTTCAATACTAAAAATTGAAAATTGCCGATATATATTTAACAAAATTGTAAAATAAAAACCCTTGAATACAAGGATTTATTGTCTTTGGCTGCCCCAGTTCGATTCGAACGAACGATCATGGAGTCAGAGTCCATTGCCTTACCGCTTGGCCATGGGGCAATGATTAGATTATATCATTTTTTTTCAAAATTGTAAATTATATCTTTCGGTATGTAATTACGATTTTTTCGATTTTAGTATTTTGTTTGCTCCCTGAAAATAAATTTGTGATATAATGTTAGTACACTCTAGCAGTATTGGGGCTGATAAAATGGTAAACATAATTGTTTGTGACGATAACGACAGCTATCGCCAAGAAATTATTAAAGTAGTAGAAAAAGTGTTTAAAAACAATTTATATGATTTTAAAATTCATTCATTTGACGATTATGATCAAAACTTTTTAAAAATAGTTGAATCTAACCTAGAAAATAAAGTTTATTTGTTAGATATGGAAACGCCTTCGTCAGATGGTATTCAAGTTTCTAGACTTATTCGCAAAAATGATTTAAACTCTTTCATTACTTATATTACTCTATATTATGATGATTATAAACTGTTACTTGATGATGACGCAATGTTTTTTGGCTATGTTGATAAACGGAAAGATTATAAAATTGAATTAGAAAATATACTTTTAAAAATGATTAGATTAAGATTTCGGAAACAAATGCTCAGGGTCAAGTGTTCAGGGATAATTACTGATATTGACATGCGGCATATTGACTATATTTCATGTAACCGTGCAAGTCATTCTATTGAAATTCATACTAATTGGGGAACACATACTACTAATTTAACTTTAATTGAAGTTATGGAGTTGCTAGATGACAGATTCATTTATATCCACCGAAAATATATTGTTAATCGCGAACATATTAGCAACATCGACATCACTAGAAAAATGGTAACATTAAGTAATTCAATAAAACTTGAAGCTTCTGATTCTTTTCTAAAATCTTTTAAAGGAAATGAAAGTAATATCGAAATTGGCGAATTGATTGAGACTAGTGTCTAGTCTTTTTTAGTGAGTTATTTTCCAAAGTTCGTGAGAAGTTTTTTATATAATGCTGACATTTTAAAGAAAATTTGCTAAGGTTAAATAGTAGTGGGCTGTAATTTTAGCCTTTTAATTAAGATTAGAGGGTGTTAGTAGTGAAAATATATATGTATATTGATGAAAGTGGATCTATTCACTTTAATAATAAAACAAAATATTTTGCCGTAGGTGGTTATTTTGCCTTAGAAGCAAGTAAATTTAAAGTAATTTCAAAATATAAAAATTTAAATCAAAAAATTAAAGTAAAACGGGGATTACCTAACGATTTTGAACTAAAATCTTATCATTACTCATTTAAAGAGAAAACTGATATTTTAAATAAAATCCAAAATATTGATGGTTTCTACGGATTAGCAATAGTCTTTAATAAAAGCGACATTAATAAAAAGATTATACAAGCTAAAACGTTTTTTAATTACGCAGTAAAACTATTAATAACTAATTTTATTTTACCTTTTTATAAAACAGAAAATATTGAATTTATAATTAATATTGATAATCAAAATATTGCTATTAAGGAAATGAATAATTTAGCTAAATATTTGAAAACAGAGTTTTGCATTTACAACTTTTCATTTGAAGTTAGATACCACGACTCTAAAAACAATTATGGTATTCAATTAGCTGATTTAATTATAAATACAGTTTACAATTATGCTAAAAAAAGTAATTCAGGAAAAGTTATATTTGCTAATTTGGATCATGAAAAAATAAAAATAGAGTTTTTCCACGACAAAATTTTAGAAAATTAATATTAATAAAAATATGATACTTATAGAAACGTTTATAATTCTAAAAATAAAATTATAAATTTTTTGCTTAATCTGGTTGACTTAGAGCTTACTTTAAACTGTATAATATATTTAGAAAAAGAGGTGAATAAATATGCAAAAAATATTGCTTTTCATTGCTTGTGGTCTCATAATAATCAGTTTATCAGGATGTGGCAATAATGCAACTGATAAAAATTTAAGTACTAGTGGAGGTGATAATGAAATGACGGAAAATAGTAAAGGAGTAGTTTTATATTTTTCAGCCACAGGATCAACAGAAAAAGTTGCTAAGAAAATAAGCGAAGTAACAAATAGTGATATTATAGAAATTGTGCCAAAGGACGAATATACATCTGATGATTTAGATTATAACGATGATAATAGTAGAGCTAATAAAGAAATGAATGATGTAAATGCCCGCCCAGAGATAAAAAATGAAATTAATATAAAACAATATGATACAATCTATATCGGTTATCCAATTTGGTGGGGAACAAATCCTAAGATAATCTTAACTTTATTAGATAATATAAACTTTGATGGCAAAAATGTAGCGTTATTTTGTACTTCTGGTGGATCAGGAATTGAAACAAGTGTTGAAGAGCTAAAAGAATACGAACCTAATATCAATTGGTTAGGTGGAAAAAGATTTTCTACTAGCAGTTCGGAAAGTGACATTAGCAGTTGGATAAATAGTTTAAACATATAAATTTTTACTGATAGTTTATCAGATTTTAAGCAAATAGGTGTTGTAACGTACTTATTTGCTTTTTTAGGAAACTAAAAGTTAATTAAAGTACATCAATTTTAAAAGTGCTTAAGCTTATATATATAATTATCGTACTATCTACCTTGCTAGTATTATCCATAAAAAATAGACACTCTCAGCTTGTAGAGTGCCACGACTAATTTAATTGGTGACATTGCTTGCAAAGGCAAATGTTCCTCTTTTTTACGTAATCCTTGACTATACAAAATAACACAAAAGCAACCTTTTTTGCAAGTTGCTTTTAAAATTATCCGAAACACCACTTGGGTTCGTATTAAACATTCATAGTGCCTTAGGTAAAAACGTTTGGAAATTTTTAAAGCTTATTTTCTAAAAATCTATAATTTATCATAACGTGTCCACATTCTTAAAATAAATATTTCTTTTTTATTTTCGTCTACTTTATACACTAATCTATGTTGGTAACTTATTCTTCTAGAACAATAACCATTTAGGTTCCCTTTTAACTTTTCATATGTTGGCGGTGTTTGATAAGGGTTTATAGCTATTAAATCTAATAGTTCTTTAGTTTTACTTTCAAGCCCAGCTTGCTTTAGTAATTTCTTATCCTTATCAGCTAATTTAGAAAATACTATTTTATATTCTACCATTCTTCACCTTTTTTATAAATGTTACATTCATTTCTATTATCTTTTTTAGCCTCATTAATAGATTCTATAAAACCTGGTATAGAATTCAAATAAATTGTTTCTTCTATGTCTCTCCAATCGCTTTCCGATAATAATATTGCATTTTCTCCTTTATTATTAATAATATTAACTGGATTAAAACCTTTATTTACATCAGAAACCAATTGAAATAAATTTTGTCTTGCCTTAGTTATATTTATAGTATTCATATTGTTCACCTCAAACACATTGCAACGTACTTTTTAACGTACGTCAAGCCATTTATATTATTATATGCTATATTATAAAATAAATGTATTTAAAAAACTGAACTTTTACAAGTTCAAGTAGATTTTTCTATGGTGCGATTGGGAAATCTATCTACAACTATTTAAACTTAAAATTTTGAATCAATCTACATTTATTTTAGTATATAAAAAGTATTTTTTCCACTACCTTCCATATGGATTAAATTATTTTCACACATATTATTTAGTATTACTTTAGCTCTAGTTGATGAAATGTCTAATAATCGCTCAACTATATTTCTATTAATTTTACTGTTTTTCTTCAAATATTCGATGATTTTTTCTTCTTGAGTTAAATTAGAAGGTAATGATTTTTCATTATTTTCTGTGTAATTAACATTATACAAAGTTACATTAAAAGCATTATCAGTATCAACAAATACTGGCTTTTTTTGATAATTACTATAAGATTCTATTATTCTACCTATTCCTGTACCAAAACTTTCAACATATTTAAGTCTATAAAATATATTTGCCAAATTAGGATTCCTACTTTCAGATACACCTAAATATAAATCTTTTAGACTTAATCCTTTAACAATTCCACCAAGTGATGTAATTTCAAAATGATCATCATAAAGAGAAATCAAAATACTTCCATTATAATTATAATCTCTATGTATTATTGCATTTAACAAAGATTCTCTCAAAGCATACTCTGGATAGTCTTTTGTATCAATTCGCTCTAAGCCAACAATTTTTCCTTTTGTTTTATTGAATAATTCTAAATATTCAAATACATCGTTAACTTGTTTTAAGACAGATCCTTTAAATTCTTTTCTGTCTTTAAATTCTAATTTATTATTCCCATTATAAA
>CALVRM010000014.1 GCA_944358695.1 uncultured Bacilli bacterium
TGTAAATCTTATTAAAAATTATATTATGAAAAATGGTGTTATAGATAAAAGAATTTTGAATGAAGATCCTTTTACAAATTATGGCTCAATTACAGAGTTATTTGAAGGGCAAATTAATATATTACAAGTTATAGTAATGATTATAGATTTAATTAATCAGAATGGATGCTTTAGACAAGAAAAGATATAAAGATTGTTTAATAATATGTTGGATAAAAAGGACTTGTAGTTGTTAAATTTAAAATAGTATATTTTATTATTTGTAACAATGTAAAAGTATAATAAATGAAAATATTTTAGATAATAATGCCTTAAAAATTTGCATTATTAATATAATAGGAAAATGACTCTTTTATATTTATTAGTGTTCTATTTATCTGTAAACAGTTAATAAGTGTTACTTTGATTCATTTGTTAGAAAGAAGGTAAAAAATATGGCAATTACTATTACAGATTATTTAGGTATAGAGAAGCAAAAATTTGATGATTTAGGTGCTTTTGATAGTTTTTTAGATATAAATTCGAAATTATTTGTTTCACCTATGTTACTAAAAAGAACCAAAAACACTTATTTTGAAGGATGTTATGACAAAATTATCGAACAATTTGACATAATATTAAAGTTGTTAAAAATATCCAAAGAAAAAGATGATAGATATTGGAATGAGGCAGTAAGAAGATTAGTATCAAAAGAAGAAAAAGGATTATCATTAGGATATGCTAAAAATAGCGATAAAGGATCAGGAATTTCTTGGGAAATAGCAGAAAAAATAATTTCTGTCGCAAAAGAATTTGTTGATATAAAAAAAGATTTTCCAGAAATTTTTGAAGTAATGTGTGTATTTGAAAAGGGAATTGGCAGTGATAGAATTAGTGATATTATATTACATAATATTAAAGAAAATATTTATAAATATTCTGAATTTGTATTTTCTCATTTTGAGATAAAGAAGAAAAGTTATGAATATAATGGATGTAAATATAATCTTCCTGTAAATGAATATAATAATCACCCAATACTAATAATAGATAAAAACTTGTTACTTGATTTACCAGTTGCCGAAGATTTTAGCGATATAGATTATGTGTCTTCATTTAATGAAAAAGTTAGAAAGGAGTTTTCTGAATATTTAAATATTTCGGATAAAAAGAGGAAATATACAAAGGACGAAATAAAAAGATTGTTTGTCGGAAATGATAAATTCTTTTCAACTTTTCTTGCTAAATACAGAGAAGATGATATAGAGCCTTATGACTTTATTAAAGATAAAAATGGAGAAATAAAATGGTATTATATTTCTAAAGAGTTTGTGAAAGAAAATCCTTTGGATATTAATAAAAAGATTAATGTATACGACTTAGTAAAAATAATTTGTGAACAATTTAAATATTTAATTGAAGAAAAAGGTCTTTGGAAATCTTTATATAATGATAATGGGATAGCTTTGAATGAAACACATAGTCAAAATCTTTTCTTTGGAATTGCAGATTCTTATTGTAAAGCGAATGATATAGATATTAGTAGGGAAAATAATAATGGAAATGGACCTGTTGATTTTAAAATAAGTGCTGGGTATAAAAATAAAATAATTGTGGAAATAAAAAAATCATCTAATGATCAATTACCACATTGTTATAATGTACAGATACCATTATATATGAAGCAGGAAGAAGTTGAAAAAGGAATATATTTATTAATTAATTTAGGTGATCACGATAAAAGAGTCGCTAACTTTAAAAATGAAATGCAAAAGTATAAAAACACCAAAATTGAGTTGATAGAAATAGATGGAAGAAAAAAAGAAAGTGCGAGCAAAAGAAAAGAGATAAAATCATAAAAATTCAATTATTATTAATAATTATAGTAGATAAAAAATATGTGCTTATATATTTATCTTTAGTATGATTTGTAATTAATTAGTAAGAAGACGGTATTCAATTATAAAGTGACTAATTCAAACAAATATAACTTGCAATCTCCTCAAAACAGAGCTAACATACACTACAAGGAATCGATTTTTATCTTATATTTTTAAAAGATGATGTCAATCGCCCCATTGTGAAATCTGCTCGAACTTTTCGAGTTATGATAAATGACTAATTCAGAAATGGATTAGTTTTTTTGTGTTAGAAAACTATCCTAACTTAAAAAGAAAGGATGGAAACAATGGTAAATATTATTAAAGAAGAACTTTCATTAGAAGAATCACTAAAAAAGAAGATTGAGTTTATATGTGATTTTACTAATACTAAACCAACTATTATTAATGGGAGTATTAGAAAAGTTGATAGAACAAACTTAATTTATATTGAGCCACATAGAATAATAATTAATAATATAACATTTCTTGCTTTTAATTATTCTAATGAAATATTTATTGAAAACTTATCTAATAAGATTAAATTATCAGAATTAGAAGATTATTTAAAAACAATATAAATACTACATATTCCCTACACAGGGAATTGACAAATCATAAAAAAGTGATATTATAAATAATCAATGAAAGAGGTATTCTCTAGAAGGAGAGGTACATCTATGAAGATTAAACACAAAATATCGAAATTTTATAATATTGAATATTGTGAGGAGTCAGTAGTATTTAGACTTTATTAAATACTATTGGCTCCTCTTTTTTAGTAAAAGGAGTTGAAGTTTTATGGATAATGAAAAGAAAGTTGCAGGATTATATATCAGAGTTAGTACCGAAGACCAAGCTCGTGAGGGATTTAGTTTACCTGAACAAGAAAAGCGTTTAAGAACTATGTGTGAGTATAAAGGTTATGAGATATACAAACTATACAAGGATGCTGGAATAAGTGCTAAAACTGGCAATTATAGGCCTGCATTTGAAGAATTATTGCAAGATATAAGAGAAAAGAAATGTAATACTATTGTAGTATTAAAATTAGATAGATTAACTCGTTCAGTATTTGACCTAGAGGGTATCATGAGATTTTTAGAAGAAAACAATGCATATTTAGATTGTGCTAATGAAGAAATTAATACTACAAATTCAAGTGGTAAATTAGTTGCTAGAATGCTTACTAGTGTTTCTCAAAACGAAATTGAAAGAACAAGTGAAAGAACTAAATTCGGTTTAGTTGGTGCAATTAAAGAAGGACATATTCCAGGTAAAAATCCTTTAGGTTATAAACGAGATGGTAAAAAACTAGTAGTAGACCCATTAACTAAAGATATTGTTAAAAGAATATATGATTTATATTTTGAGGGTAAAAGTTATTCCAATATTGCGACTATATTTAATAATGAAGAAGTATTAGGAAAAACAAATTGGCGAGATACTGGAATACTTCGTATTATCTCAAATGAAATTTATAAAGGTGACTTTGTATCTGGTAAAACATTTAATAAACCTGTTTATTATGAAAATGTAGTTGAACCTATTGTATCAAGAGAGTTATGGGAAAACTGCCAAGTTCAAAAAAAGAAAAATCAAAAAAGTTATATGAGAACTCAAACCTATATATTTTTACAAAAACTTAAATGTCCAAAATGTGGAAGAATACTTGCTGGTGGTGCTTCACATAAATTAAAATCAGATAAATGGTATTTCTATTATAGATGTGAAAATTGTAAAAACAATATTAAAGAAGAAGTTATTGAAAATTCAGTTAAAACTTTACTTGCCGATATATTAGAATACGATAATGTTGTTAATGAATTCTTTTTACCAGTATTAAAATCTAAACTTAATGATCCAAGGGAACAATATGAAAAAGAATTAAAAAGCTTAAATAATAAAAAGGAAAGAATTAGAAAAGCATATATTGATTCAGTCTTTACTGAAGAAGAGTATAAACAAGAATCTAAAACTATAGATAGTCAAATAGATTTTGTTAATTCTAAATTATTGAAAAACTCACAAGCTGAACAATTAAACTTTACTACAGAAGATATACTACTTAAAAGAGATATGGACTTTATCAATAAAGTTAAATTACCAATATCTTATTATGCTTTTAATGAAAACTGGGATTTACTAGATAGAGAAACTAAAGCCGATATAGTTATGCGATACATTGATGATATTGAACTAGAAATTAAAAATAAAAAATATCATGTAAAGAAAATCAATTTTAGGAGTACTTTCTATAATGATTACGAAGATTTATATAAAAAAGGTTATATTGATAGAAAAAGACCTCTTACATATGATTTTAATGGTGTATGTGTAGATACAAATATAAGATATAGTGAATACTTACCTATTAAAGATGTAATGCAACATCTATATAGACTAAATGAATATTATGAAGTTAATTTATATAAAGGAACTTATTATAAAGAAACTGAAAAATTAGATATAGGACCATTTCAAAAAAATGAAGTTCCTATTAGAGTATTCCCATTACAAGGTAATAACAATGGAAATAAAAATTGGTTATCAATGGGAATGCTTGCTACAAAGAATAATCCGAATGATATAAAGGTAAACATTAGAGATGTATTTGAAACAATACCCGATAATGTTACCGAAGAGGATTTTTAAAATGCGTGGCACGTTTTGTTTACGAAGTAAATGAAAGTGGCGATAGCAATTTAAAAATTAATACTTTATGCAGTTTTAACTATTTACGAAGTTTATAGTTATTACGGAATAAAGTAAACGGATTCTAAGGTGTTAAACCTTAGCCCACTGGATATTTTGTATGCTCGACGTACAAAATTCCTAGGGGGTTAGAAATTTTGGATTACCAAAATGGCCACTTGAGTGGTTACTTCTAGAAAGGAGGAAAACTATGTCAGAACTAGCTTATTCATTACATTTAGGTAGTGATAAAAATAGGAAAAATATATCTAGACAAAATGGTAAAAATAATATAAGTGGAACAACTTCTTTACCAAATAATGCTATTCAAAATGTAAGACAATTATCAAAAGTAGACAAACATAACTATAGAAAATATGATAATGAACAAGAACTAATTGAAATAGTTAGAGGTACTTCTTCTCCGCTTGATGATGTTAAAGAACTTTATTTAAGTGAGTTTGAAGAAGCAAGATTAGAATATAATTCAAAGCAATCTAGACCTAGTAGAACGATTGATAATTATTTTGATAATGTATCAAATAATGAAAAAAAGGATCTTGCTTGTGAAATAATTCTTGAACTTGGAGATAAAGGATATTGGGATACTAAAGATGAAAACTTTAAAAAGAAAATGTCAGAAGTTTATAAAAAACAAGTTGATGATTTAGAACTACTTGTTCCTAATTTTAAAGTAGCTAGTGCAATTATTCATTATGATGAAACAAGCCCACACTTACATATTGTCGGTGTTCCAATTAAATATAAGAATAAAAATGGTATGGAAAAACAAGTTGGTAAATCTGATGTATTTACTAAAGAATCTTTAATACGATTACAAGATAAAATGAGAACTTTATGTATTGAAGAATTTAATCAAGTATATAGTTTAGATTCAACTTTAAAACAAAAGCAAAAAGGTAGAAATAGAGATATTCATGTGTCTGATATGGATAACTATATTGAAATGAAAAAGCAAATTGAAAGAAATACTGAAAACTTAAAACAAGCCAATAAAAAATCTTCAGAATTGAAACAAAACTCTAAAGATATAAAAGATAAAATTGATAAATTAAAAACATCTAAATTAAATAAAGATAATTATATTTTATCAAAAGAAGACAAAGAATCTTTTATCAACTTTATCGATCAAGTTAATGATACTAGTAAAGAATATGATAAAATACAAACTCTATCTAATACATTAGTTAATGCTCACGATCAAATAAAAGATGAGAACAATAAGATTAAAACTCTAACTGAAAATAATCAGGCACTTAATTTAAGAGTTAAGACTTTAAATGATACCATTAAAGAAAAAGACAATGAAATATCATTTTTGAAATCTAAAATACATGATTTAAAAACCACATTAGATTATTGGAAAGATAAGTTTGAAAAACTAATATCTTTCTTACATGATAAACTTCATAGTTGGTATGATAAAGATGATAAATATACTGATGTAGTTAATGAAATGTATGATGGTAATGTTTTAGATAATGATGATATTGAAGAACTAGATTTAAACAAAGAAAAAAATGACTTTGAGAGATGAGAAGAGAAATTGTAATTTTTTGTAAAAAAATAGAATTTATATGTTATAATATATAATTAACAAAGGGAGGTTTGTAAATATGTCTAAATTAGTAGATATAAAAGGTTATTGGAATATGTCTGGCGGATATGATTTTAATGACAATGACATGTGGGAAGGTAAATTATTATTAGAAGATGATGGTTGGTTTGAAGGTATTGTTAATGATCCAACTAGTCCATATACTGGTGATAGAATGGTATTTGGTATTTATCATCCTACTAAAGTAATAGAATTACTTAAAATTTCTCCAGCAAATGTTAGTGACCCATTTGTATTTAGAGGTCAAAGAGATGCTAAAGGTTATGAAGGTGACTTTTCAGTATTAGGATTTTTTGGAGAACAACGTTGTGGAGTATCACATCTTATTACTCAACATGTTGATTATTTAAAAGAAAAAAATTATCCAGAAGTTGCTGATAGAGATATAGAAGCAGAAAAAGAAGAGTTAGCAAAAAGAATAGTTAGTTTTAAACAAAATGATGATTTTGCTGAATTATACGATAATACTGTAGGTATGAGGTCTAATTTGTCAGAATATGTTTTAAGAAAATATAAAGGTGAAACATTTACAAAAGAACAAATTGAATCATTCTTAGAACCAGTTAGTGATAAAGTCCAAGAAGATACAAATAATGCTGTGAAAAAACTTGTTAAAGAAATGAATTCAAATAACTTTAATGATGAATTACCATTTTAATAATTAAAAAATAGATAAGGGCTAGTAGAGACTTATTATTACAAATAAGGAATACTATGCTCTTTTTTTAAAGTGAGGTGTAAAAATGAATTTTTTAGGTTTAACAATAAATGGGTATTGTTTTTTAGAAGTTGTCGGTTCAGGTAGTTTTGGAACTGTTTACAAAGTACAGAAAGATGATAATATTTTTGCAGCGAAAGTGTTTGCAGAATCATTTGTATTAAGTGAATATAAAAACGATAGGAATAGAATAACTAATGAAATAGATGCATTAAAAATTGTAGATAGTGAAAATTTAGTAAAATATTATGACGACTTTGAATATACATTAGAGTCTGGTTTAAACACGCATATAATTATAATGGAATATGTTACTGGTAAAAAAATTACTGATATTATTGATGAAATTAATGACAGTGATAAGTTAATTGATTTATTTAAGAATATTTTAAATGCTGTAAATCAACTTCATAATTATAAAATCATTCATAGAGATTTAAAACCTGATAATATTTTAATGACAGAAACTGGTACAATAAAAATTATTGATTATGGACTTGCCAAATTAATCGATTTTTCCTCAATTACTAGAACTGGTGATCGTGTTGGTAGTCCTATGTTTATGTCACCAGAACAAATTGTTGATAGCAAACATATAACAAAGAGAAGTGATATATACTCTTTAGGTGTAATTTTATATTTAATGTTTACGAAATCATATCCTTATGAAGTTACTTCACTTGAAGAACTGGTTTATAAAATTATTAATGTTCCAATAATTCCTCCTAGTGAAAAAAATAAAAAAATACCACAATATATTGAAAAAATAATATATAAAGCCTTATCAAAAAAGGATTACAATAGATATCAAACTATAGAAGATTTTTATCAAGCTTTTGATAATATAGAAGATTTAAATAATATAACACCATCCACATATTATGCTTGGTTAATTAATGAAAAAAAAGTATATGAAACATATGTTGAAAACAATAATTTAAAATGTATTTTCCCATTACATTTAAAATATTCACAAAAAGGACTATATAATTATATGCTAAAAAATATAGATGATGTGATTATTGATCCATCTACCCAACGATTCAGTTACGCAACTTTTTCAAAATATGCAGGTCTAGTTAACTTATCTTATAGTCCTAAAACTGGTGTAATTGATCTAGATTATTTAATAAATAAAAATAATCGCCAAGAATATATAAAAAATTGGTATAATGAAGTATCGGAGTTTAATAAAGTTATTTTACCATATCATTATATTAGTAATACAAATTATAAAGCAGATAAAATTGAAGAGTGGATAAAAGTTAATGTTCAATTAATAAATGAAAGTATCGATTATATAGAAGAAATTGGTAAAAAAATAGAAACATATGCAATGATATCAATTAATCTTAATAATTTGATGTATGAAAAAGAAAGATTGTTATCTTATTATGTTAATTTAAAAGTTGATAAATATATTGTACAAATTTCTGATATGAAAAATCCAAATGTTCAAAATATTGCAACATATGTTGAGTTTATAAAATTGCTACAAATATCAACTGGTAGAGATGTAATTGCATTAAAAGTTCCAGTAGCACTTGGACTATATTTAATATCAATTGGGATACATGGTTTTTCATGCGGGATTTCAAATTTAGAGTTTTTTGATGAAAACTACATTAAAGATGAAACAGAACCGTTTAATTTATATGCAAAGTATTATTTTCCACAACTATTAACATTAATGTCATACTATCGTGCTGATGCATATTCTTTACGAGATATTTACAATGAATTAAATAAATGCAATTGTAGTTATTGTGAAGGAAGAGATTTTGTTGAAATTGCTGCTGAAAAAGACTATAAAATTAAATTACATTTTCTTGAACAAATGAAAAAAGAATTTAAAAATTTGAATGACATCGTTGATGAAAATGAAAAAAAGTGTTATTATGGTAATAGAATAGAAGAGGCAATTAGTAACTTTGAAAGTTTGAAAAATAATGGTTTAATAAAGAAATCTGATATCAATGATATACTTTCTATTCTTAAAAGAATATAAGTAAGGTGATATTATATGACATTCAAATATGAAAAGGATTTAGTTAATGAATTAGTTAAAATTTTACAAGATGAATACAATATTAAATATGTTGTAAGAGAATTACAAAATGGCAAAAATATTGCTGATGTAGTTTATTCAAAAGAATTACAAAGAGACTTTGCTATATTTGATGAATATATTGATAGTTATTATTATTTCAATGAAATAATAATAAATAAGAAAAAAAATATCAATGAACTTGATATTCAAAATAAAGAATTATTAAAAAAATTTAAGAAATTCTTAAAAAAACTGGAAAAAGCAGGCTATATAACCATTAAAAACAATAGAATACATGTTATAAAGAAAGTTGATATTGCATCAAAAAACGTTGTGGCAATTGAAGCAAAACTTAGTGATTGGAAATCCGGATTAAATCAAGCACTTGCCTATAAGCAATATTCGGATTAT
The DNA here is from genome assembly GCA_944358695.1 of uncultured Bacilli bacterium. Lineage (GTDB taxonomy): Bacteria > Bacillota_I > Bacilli_A > RF39 > UBA660 > Coprosoma. Next base: position 9,372 of record CALVRM010000014.1, read on the forward strand.
GTTTATGTTGCTATTGATGAATGTTGTTATAAAAAAATAGATGTTAAACTATTTGAAAATAATAATGTTGGTCTTATACTAGTTGGTAAAGGGCATATTAAAAAATTATTGAATCCAAAAAAAGAAAAAGAGTTTAGCGATGATATTAAATACTATATGGTTGATAAATTCTTATCTTCTATCAATTCAGTTGCTACTTTTTAATTTTCATGATAAACTATTATCAGTGATTAGTTGTTTATCAACTTTTACTTTAGGGTTTCAGATAACCTTTGTTATCGCCCCATGTAAAATCAACTTACGCCGATGCGTAAGTTTTATTGTATGCGTTAAGTGTTTCTTTCTAGGAAGGAGGCACTTTTATTATGTTAAAACATTAAACTTTAAAAGTAATTAAACCTAGTGAGAAGATAATTAATACTATTTCTCCGACTAAGCTAAATGAATTAAAAATAGTTAATGGTAAAATTGATATTATAGAAATTCCTAATATTAAATCGATAATACCGATTAAGTATTACATTACTTATAGTGATAAAGCGGTTGTTATTAATGAATACCCTAAAGAAGAAATAAAAGGGAATAACTTTTATAATTTGAATACTGGTAAAAGTTTTTGTGAATATGAACTGGCTAGTGCTTTGAAAACTACTACTTGCAAATTGTATTTATTGTTTTAATAAAAACTTTAGAAATAAAAAAGAGATGGACTTTAAAACTCTTCAAAAACTTTATATTTATTTAGCAAAAAATAACATTGATTCTATTAGAATATTAGGAGGTGAACCTACTCTTTATTCATGTTTTTTAAATGCTTGTGTAATTGCGCAAAAGTATTTTAAAAGTGTTAGTGTTCTTACTAATGCCACTAATAATAACATTTTATTATTTATAATTGTATTGGAGATAATTTTGATTTAAGAAAATTTTTACTTGATAAGCCAGGGTTAAGAAGCTTAAGTATAGTCTTAAATGAAAAAACAAATTTAGAATTTATGTTAAAAAAAGTATTTTCTAATAATGTTGTAAAAGAAAAAGTTACTGTAACAATAAGTATAGATAGAACAACTAAAATATTTGAAAAATATGATTTTTTTATTAAATTATTAAATAAAATTTCAATGTTTTGTATTACTAATAACATAAAAATAATCCTTCCAGGCTCTTCTTGTTTATTACCTTCGTGTATAAATAAAAATTTAATTTCTTTATATAAACCTTCAAAAAGATATGTTTATTGTACAGATAAACGACCTCATTATGTTGATAGTAATTTTAATTTTTATTATTGCCCATATTATCCTAAAAGAGTTTCTTCTTTTTTTATTTTTTATAAGTAAAGTGCATTTATAAAAAAAGCCCCAAAAAACAATGATAAAAGAATTTCATTGTTTAAGAACAACCAAAAGGACATTAACTATTGCTTTTTAAGAAATGAAGAAGGAATAGCTGTTTCCTTAAAACATTTTTGGCAAGTTAAAGTAGGAGTTTTTTTTCTAATTTTAAAATGGTATTTCTTCCTAGACATTTCGTCATAAATAAAATCAGGGACTAATTCAGTAAAACCACAATGTAAACAAGTTGTTTCAATATCTGAACTAGTATCATTATCAAAATCAAATTCGAAGTCAGGATCTAAGATGTCATCGATAAATTCATTTTTCATACTATAAAAATCCTCCAATCATGTATAACTCTTATAGTATACCATTACTTCATGACATTTTGGACAAATAAGAGGATCAATATTAAAATTTGTCAAAATTTTAACTCTCCAAGTATTTAAATATTTTTTAAATCTAATTTTTTCTTCAGACATAAATTTAGCTACATCAATACAAATCTTAGTTTTATTATGATAAGCACCATAAAATCTAATATATTTAAAATTAGGCTCAGGAATATGCATAATCAATCTTTGAATAAACTGAAAAGCATGTAGTTTTTCAATGATAATTAAATCATCAGTATGTCTTTGATACCAAAAAGTAACATATTTACCATCATAATCTAAAATACGAGATTCAGCCATAACGGGACGAGATAGGTATCTACAAACATAAGAAAGCAAACCATTAACATCTTTGAATTTACTTTTAGGGGCATAAACATAAAAACCATCTTTGTATCTAAAATATAAATCATTTTTAATGTTTGTAAATTCCTTTTTACTTAATTGATTTTCTAATAAATCTAAAATAACTTTCATAAATCTCTTTCTAAAAGAGGCATAAGAAAAGAAAGTGATATTTTTAAAAGTAGTATTAGAGATACCACCATCAAGTAAAATCATATGAATATGAGGATTAAAATTTAAACTCCTTCCGTAAGTATGAACAACGGATATGAAAGCAGGTTTTAAATTATCTTTTTTGTATTTTTCTTTAAACCAGCATTTAATGGTAATAGAAGAAGCTTTAAATAATAAATTAAGAAGTTTTCTATTATTTCTAAAATAACCTCGTAAATCTTCAGGAATAGTAAAGACAACATGCCTGTGTTGCCATTTAAAAAGCTTAGAGAAAATAGAAATAGCTCTATCTTCATTATATTTATTGCCACAAGAAGAGCAGAATTTAGTTTTACAAGTATTAGGGACAATTTTTTCATTATTACAAGATTTACACTTATAAATAGAGAAGCCAAGAGCGAAAGATTTACATAATAAGAACTTATCAATCACTTTATCGATAATAGGTCTGCGATTTCTATGAGCAAATCTAATTTTATAAGCATCCCAATGATCATTAAAAATATCTTTAATATGAAAAAAGACTTTTCTATTTTTAACTTTATCCTTATATGATTCAAACTCTTTATCATTACCTGTACATACTATCATACTTTAATTATACACCAAACTCTTGTTAACAAAAACGCCCTTTAGGGCGGAGAATGAAATTTATTTCATTCCTTTTTTATTAGGGTAGGTGGTGAATAAAAGGAAAATAGTCATTATAGGACTGTTTGGTATTCAAGTAATAATAGTTTATTTACATTTTGAAGTAAGAAATTATGATAAAAAGAGAGAAAAATGTTGCGATTAACCCTAGTTATGTTTTTTGAATAAAATAAGTAAATTATTTATAAAAATTATTAAGAGGGGATAAAAATATGGTATAATTAAGAAGAAATTTATCATAAAGGGTGGTTTTATGGAAAAAGTGTATATGACTCAAGATGGCTATGAAAAAAAACTTGAAGAGTTTAAACAATTGACAGTTAAATTGAGAGACATATCCAAAAGAAAAATTACTTCTGCATATGATGGCTCTGGTGATACTTGGCATGACAACTTTTCATATGAACAATTAGACTTGATAGAAGATGGTATGATAGTTAGACTGGAGAAAATGCAAGAACTGTTATCAAATGTAGTTATAATAGATAAAGAAGAATTAGATGAAAGTGTAGTCAATATTGGTGACAGAATTTTAATAGAAATAATCTATGAAGATGGTGAAAGAGAGAAACTGAATGTTTTGTTAGATGATACTTCAGATGAGGATTATGCTGTGTCTTTAGATTCACCATTAGGAAGGGTGTTATATAAAGCAGAATTAGGGAAGGAGTATTTTTATACAGTTGGCGAGATTAATAATAAATTTATCGTAAAAAAAATAACAAAAAAGCAATAATTTTTTTGCTATTTTTTATTGACTTTATTTATATAGTGTAGTATCATAGCTCCAAAAAAGGGGGAAAATTATGGGAAAATTAATACTTGATGAAGCTGGATATAATGCTTATTTGAAAGATATACAAAAGATAGAAGAAAAATTGGAGGCATTAAGGAAATTTAAAGGTGAAGTAGCAATTTACGAAGGCGATGCATGGCACGATAATTTTACATTTGAACAAGCTGAAGCTGAAGAAAGAGCATTAATGGGAGAAATTGCTAAAAGACGTCAACTATTAGCTGAAGCTGAAATTGTTGAGACAGGTGTTAGTCATGGTGTTGAATTGAACGATATTGTTGATGTTGCAATCATAAATGGAATTAAAAGGATGGATATGAGATTAAAATTAGTATCATTTTTATCAAGTGAGCCGTCTGAACTTAAAGAGGTAACTTTAAGTAGTCCAATAGGGCAAGCGATTTATGAGAAGGAAGTTGGCGACGAATTTTCATATTATGTAGGAGAAAGAGAAATGTCAGGAGTAATTACTGAAATTAGTAAAGAAAATAATATTTCTCAATCAAGAACAAAAGTTTTATGATTATAGCAGTAGAAGGAATGGACGGAGTTGGTAAAACAACTATTGCTCATTATTTATCTGAAAAATACAATTTCCTTTTTATAGATAAGCCAATTAAATATATTTTTGGGAAAGATACTGAAGATATTTCAGAAGAATTAGAAGAAATATTAGATGTAATTTACGAATATGATGATCCTATAATAAAAACATGGTTTTTTGCTTTAGGTAATTTAATGGGAATTAGAAATTTTCCTAATCAGAATGTTGTAATAGATAGACATTTTATTTCTAATTATTTTTGGAATAGCGATGATAGCTGTCAATCAATATATAATGCTTTATTTGATATTATTGGTAAACCAGATTTAACTTTAATATTATATGCTGATGCAGATACTAGAATTAATAGAATTAAATCTAGAAATATTAATGATCCTGATTTGTCAGACATAGAAAAATATCAAGATGGGTTTGCGAAAATGGTGGAATTTGTTCAAAATAATGATTTGCCATCTGAAATTGTAGATACAAGTGGTTTGACAATTGAAGAGGTGCAAAAAAAAGTAGATAAGATTATGGAAAAATTATTTGTTGTGGAAAAAGGTGTGGCTAAAGTCAAGAAAAGGAAATAACATAATAAAGAATACAAAAATAATAGTTATTTTATATAATATAAAATATGCTGATGTTATTGTAGAAATTTGTTATCAAAATATTTGGAATATCCAAATATTGAGAAATTTCTAATAAAAAAGAGGTCGTGAAATGGTGAATTTAAATAATGTTGTAGAAAATGATAGTGAATTACAATTATATTTGAAAAAAATTGGTGAAATTGAAAATTTTTTAAAAACATTTGGAAAACAATCATTTTGGCAAATAGAAAGATATGTAGGTGGCAGTGAAAGAAGAATAATGAGGTTACTTAATGAAATGGTTGATAATAATATTATTTGTTTTGATGAAAATGATTTAAAATTTTATGTTAAAGATAACGAGAATGCTAAACATAAAAATTATAAATGTAGTAGTTGTGGCGGAAGTACTATTGAGCTTGCTGATTTGAAAAATTTAATTCCAACATTAAAAACAATCTGGAATAGAAAGCCAAAGCCAACATTACTTTTTGATCAAAGACCAGTTACTCTTAAAACCTCTTTAAAGAGGGTTGCCTATTTATTAAGCAATAATGATGTGTATAAAAAGAAAGTTGTTTTTCTTGGCGACGATGATTTGACAGGGATTTGTTTAGCAATGGCTAATAAGGATTGTGATATTACTGTTTTAGATGCTGATGAAAGATTAATCTATTTCGTAAATGAAATAGCAAGTGAATATAACTTAAGACTTGAAGCAAAAGTACTTAATGTTATGAGTGATGTCCCCAATGAATTAAAAGAAATGTTTGATGTTTTAATGACGGATCCAACACCTGAGAAGATTCCTTTTACAGTTTTTATGAATACAGCAATAGATTTATTAAAATCAGATGGAATATTATATACATCAATTTACTCTAGTGCAATGGATAAAAATATGGATTTACAAAGGGTAATAACTGATATGAATTTATATATTACAGAAATGATTCCTAATTTTACACATTACCAATATATTTATGATTTATATTCACCTAATGATATTAGGCTGATAGAAAAATACTATATACAATTTAGCGAAGATAGCATCTGCTTTGCTGAAACATTGTTTAGAATGGAAAAGAACAGTGAAACAAAAAAACTGTCTATTGAATATACGGGTGAACAAATGATGGGAAAAGCAACTAAAAGAGTCATGAAGGATAATGAAAAAGAAGTCGCTGATGATAAAAAATATTTGGATGAAGTAAGAAAAAGTATGGAAAAAAATTCAAATAAAATTTATAGGGGGTAAATATGGCGGTTGGTAGACATGCAATAGCTGATATATATAATTGTAACTGTCCAAAAATGGATGATTTGAATTATATTAAAAATTTGGTAATGACTTCCGCCAAAGAGGCCAAGTTGACCGTTGTTGATAATAAATTTTACAAATTTAGTCCCATTGGTATAAGCGGTGTCCTAATCCTTTCTGAATCACACTTGACTATTCATACATGGCCAGAGTATAATTATATAGCAGTAGATGTTTTTACTTGTGGCACTGAAATTAATCCAGTAAATGCTTGCAAAATAATTGCTAAAAATTTTAATTCAAAATCAATGATGATTAAAGAATTTGAAAGGGGAGATGATTGTGAATAATTATCAAGAATTAGAAATTAAAATTTTAAAAATTGATAAGGAAAAAATGATTAAAAAGCTTGAAAGTATTGGAGCTGAATTTGTAGAATCACGAACACAAAAAATATATACTTATGATTGTTATGATCCTATACTTATGTATAAACTTGCTTTAGAAGACTACAAAATCACAGGATTAAGAAATTCACTCAGAAAATTAATAAATGTTATTTCATATGTAAAACCAATATTTAATGATGATGATAAAAGCTTTTTTCGTAAGCATTTTGATGGACTTTTGATAGATGAATATATTGAAAAAAACATTAATAATATTGACTTAAGTAAATTAGAAGATAAAAAAGTTTTAGAAATTATTAAAGATACTAAAAATCGTTTCTTTAAATGGATCCGTTTGAGACAAGATGGGAATAAAGTAGAACTAACTTTAAAATATATTTATAATACTGATGCTGAATATGAAATAGATCAAGTAAAAGAAGTTGAAATTGTTACTGACGATTTTGAAACAGCTAATAAATTAGTTGAAGAAATGGGATATTATAAAAGAAAATTAGTGGAAAAAAAGAGAACTAGTTATACATATAAGGGAATGTCAATTGAAATTGATGAATGGCCATTACTTGATCCTTATATTGAAATAGAAGGTACAAATGTTGACGAAATTTATCAATTGGCAGAAGACTTGGGGTATGCAAAGGAAAAAACTAAAGTTATGAATACAGAAGATGTTTATTTGGAAAAAGGCATAGATTTAACTGATTATGAGGTTATGACTTTTGATTATCAACAAATAGCTTAAATTTATTGAATAATTCACAATTTATTTTTTAGGGGGGTACAAATGTCGTGGTATGAAATTTACTTAGAGGAAATAAAATTAAAAAAAGATGCTAAACATTATATTGAAGATAAAGTAAGACATAAAAAAATATTTATACGTATGCTACAAAAGTATAGTGATTTAGGTAAAAAGAAAATTATAGAAGCTGGATGTGGAACCGGTATCATTTCCTCTTATATGGCTTCAAAAGGTTATGATGTTGTCGGCATAGATATTGACTCAAAAATATTATTACTCGCTAATGAACTGGCTAATGAATATTTTGCTAATAATAAATTATTAGAATTTAAAATTGAATCTATTTTTGAGCTAAATTATCCAAAAGAATCTTTTGATGTTTGTTTTAGTAATGGAGTTTTAGAGCATTTTTCTGATGATGAAATCTTGGATACTTTAAAATTGCAATTACAAATTGCAAAATACGTAGTGGTTGGAATACCAACACAGTTTTTTGATAAAAAAGAAGCTTTATATGGCAATGAAAGGTTTTTGCCTTTGGACTATTGGAGATTTTTAATTACTAAAGCAGGTGGAAGAATTTTAGAAGAACATTCATTTCATTATATGACACTTTGGGAGAAATTAACTTCTTTATACAAAATTAGTCGTCCAAAACCGTATCGATTATTTGTAATAGAAAAAATTTAATTAAAAAAAAGCAGGTACATTTTATTGCCAAAAACAACCAAATTTGTACTAACAAATGTATGACAAGGGCTAAAAAAGCCCTTTTTTGGGTGCAAAAATTGTACTAACAAATGTCATACAAAAAGAAAAATGTCCGACAATTATTTTTCTAAAAACCCTTGAAAAACAAAAGAAAACTCGCCACTGGCGTGCCTTTGTCATACCTATTTAGCCTGCTGGCAAATCACACACGCAAAGTACACAATTTTTAGTATTTTTAATTGATGGGGCAGAGATTTCTTGGAAAGAATTAATCGAAAAAATAAAGAGATATGTGACCAAAGATATAGAAAAATTTATTAAATGCATAAATAATTATTTAATTATTGAATAGTTATTTAATGTTATAAAAAGGAGTGCTTTATAAATATGAAAAAAATTTTATCTGGCTTGCAACCAACAGGTGAAATAACATTAGGGAATTATATAGGGGCTATCAAACAAATGGTTGAACTACAAGAAAAGTATGAATCATATATATTTATTGCTGATTTACATTCTATAACAGTATCTCAAGATCCTAAAAAATTAAGAGAAAATATAAAAAAATTGCTAGCTTTATATTTAGCGTGTGGTATTGATCGAAATAAAAATATAATTTATATTCAATCTGAAAATGAATACCATACCAATGTATCTTGGATATTAGAATGTACTACTTATTTTGGTGAATTGTCACGTATGACTCAATTTAAGGATAAAAGTAAGAAAAATGCTAATTTTTCAGCTGGATTATTTACTTATCCTGTTTTAATGGCGGCGGATATTTTAATATATTTCCGGTGGGGAAAGACCAAAAACAACATGTTGAACTTGCTAGAGATATAGCTGAACGTTTTAATAAAATATATGGTGAAACTTTTAAAATACCAGAACCTTATATAAGTAAAACCGGCACTAAAATAATGGATTTAAATGTTCCATTACATAAAATGAGCAAATTTAACGAAAATCAAAAAGGAGTTATTAGGTTATTAGATGATCCCCATGTTATTAGGAAAAAATTATGAGCGCTGTTACGGATAGTGATGCGATTGTTAAATACGATATTGAAAATAAACCTGGTATATCAAATTTAATGAATATTTACTCTGTTTTAACAAATAAATCAATTGAGGATATAGAATTAGAATTTAATAATAAAAACTATGGTGAATTTAAAAGTAAAGTGGCAGACGTAGTGGTTGATGAATTAACCAGAATTCAAAAAAAATATAATGAAATTGTAGCAAGTGATGAATTAGATAAAATTTTAGATGATGGGATAAATATAACAAGAAAAATACCAAAGAGGAAATTCGAGTTAATGAAACAAAAAATTGGCTTAAATAGAAATTAATAAGTTCAATATAAAAAGAATTATTTCTTAAACCATCAGTTAAGAAAATGATTTTGGTTTTTATAAAAAATGCATATATCAATTGAGTTTTTCGCACACTATGTTAGTTGGCATCCCATGATGAAATCTACAAATCGTATTTAATGCGATTTGTTTTATTAGCCTTTAGGGTGTATCACCTTAGAGGTGATACAAAAAACCACTCGCTATGCGAGTGAGATTAATACTTAAGTAAAAAAGAAGAAATCGCGACGTGATATAATGAGGTTGTTCAAGCCGAATTATATCCAGAAAGGAGCGATGCTTTCTGGCAAATAGTTTATCACATTCAAAATGGATGTGCAAATATCATATAGTATTTATTCCCAAATATAGAAGGAAAGTAATATATAATAAAATGAGAAAAGATTTAGGTGAGATAATATCTAATTTATGCAGATATAAAGGCGTGAAAATAGAAGAAGGACATTTAATACCAGATCATGTACGTCTATTACTTTCAATTCCACCAAAATATAGTGTATCAAGTTTTATGGAATATTTAAAAGGAAAAAGTACAGTAATGTTGTTTGAAAAACATGCCAATTTAAAATATAAATTCGGGAATAGAAATTTTTGGGCAACAGGATATTATGTAAGTACAGTGGGATTGAATGAGGCAACAATAAGAAAATATATTCAAGGCCAAGAAAAAGAAGATATAATGAAATATAAATTAACAAAAAAGGAATATAAAACCCTATTTAATGGGTAGCAAGGAGTAAGTGGTAATAAGGCTTGGACAAAGAGAAAGCCGGCATCTTTTAGGTGCTGGCCAATATTATGCCCTTATAGGGCTAGAGTAAACCATGTCTTTTAGGCGTGGTTATGATTTTGGTAAATTAAAATAGGTTTTGGTCTTTATTCGTGTTATACTTGATATAGGTGGTATGTTATGCTTGAACATATAAATAATAATTATTTAGTAATTGCGCCTTTAGAGATAAAAAAGCAAATATTAAAAGAAATGTCTGAAAAAAAGGCAATTTTAAATATTAAGTTTATGACACTAAAAGAATTTAAAGATAATTATTTTGGAAGTTATAAACCAGAAGCTGTTTATTATTTGATGAAAAAATATAAATTTAAATATGAAATTGCCCTTACTTATTTAAATAATCTTTTTTATGGCTATCAATTATTAAAACCTTATTATGAAGAGCTAATGAATCATGATTTAATTTTGAAAAATGATCTATTTAAGAAATCTTTAGATAATATTGTGGTTATAGGATATGAGGATTTAGATAATTATTTAAAAAGTGTATTTGCACACTATAATGTAAGATATATTTTGATGCCGGAGGAAAATTATAAACCAAAAGTATATGCTTTTGATAACCAAGTGGATGAAATTGTTTATGTTGCCTCTAGTATTAGTGAAAAGTTAAAAACAGTTAAGATAAATGATATTTATTTAATTAATGTGCCTGAAGATTATAAAGATGAGATTCGAAGAATTTTTAGTTTATTTAATTTACCGATTAATTTAGATACTAATTTTAATATTTACGGTACAGAAAGTGTTCAAAAGTTTTTGGAAAATTTAAAACAAAAACGCAATATTGAGTATGCTTTAAATAAAATCGAAAAGAATGAAATTTATAATAAAATAATTGAAATTTTAAACAAATATGCTTTTATTTCTGACGTTGATGATATTTTTATTGAAATTATAATTAGTGAATTAAAACAAGCTACTTTAAGCAAAAACCTTTTAAAAAATGCGATTAATACTGCTTCTATAAGTTGTTTAGAAAAAGGAAAGTATTATTATTTCTTAGGTTTTAATCAAGGCTGGGCACCTAAAGCTTACCGTGACGATGAGTTTATTAAGGATTTAGATAGGGAAAAGCTCGGCCTTCTTACTTCGTTAGAGAAATATCAAATTAATAAGAAAATATTAATTAAACTTATCCACAGTAATAATTTATTTATAAGCTATAAGCTAAAAGATAGTTATCAGACCTATTATCCATCACCTTTGATTGAAGAATTGGCTTTAGAAGTTATAAAGAATCCACCAGTAGATTTAGTTTATTCAAATCTTTATAATAGGCAAAAACTGGCCTTATTATTAGATGATTTTCTTAAATATAATAAAGTGGATAATAATTTAAAGCTTTTACTTGCCACTTATCCTGAGATTCCATATTTAACATATGATAATAGTTATAATGGTATTATATTTGAAGACTTGGCTAAATTTTTACATAATAAGCTTAGTTTATCTTATTCGAGTATGAATAATTACTTTTTATGTGCTTTTAGGTTTTACATTCAAAATATTTTAAAGTTAGAACCGTTTGAGGAAAGCTTTGCTGTTTTTGTTGGCTCTTTATTTCATGAATGTTTATCTAAAATGTACGATGATAATTTTGACTTAAAACAAACTTATGAAAGTTATTTGGAAAATAAAAATCTTTCAGAAAAAGAAGCTTTCTTTGCTAAGAAACTATATTTTGATTTAGAGTTTATAGTTAAAGTTATAAGAAAACAAGAGAGTTATTCTAAATTTGATAAGACTTTAACAGAGAAAAATATTATGGTGGATAAATCAGGGAAACTAAAAGTTAGCTTTTTAGGAATTGTTGATAAAATAAAATATTTAGACGATGGAAATAAAGTTTTGCTGGCGATTATTGATTATAAGACAGGGAATATTTTAACGACTTTGGATAATATAGATTATGGGTTAAATCTGCAATTACCAGTATATATATATCTAGCTAAAAACGGTATGCATAAAAAGGTACAAATTGTTGGTTTTTATTTGCAAAAGATTTTAAATTCAGTTGATATGGATAGTGATAATGTTCAAGATAATTTAGTAAAAAAACTTAGGCTTGAAGGTTATACAATTAATAATGAAGACTTGATTAAAAAATTCGATGAAACTTATGAAAAAAGCGAAGTAATTAAAGGGATGAGTTTAACGAAAAATGGTTTTTCTTCTTTTAGTAAGTTAATAGATAATGATGGCATAGAAAAAATTACTAACTTAGTTGATAATAAAATTAATGAGGTAATTGAGGCGGTAATAGATGGTGATTTTCAAATAAACCCTAAAAGAATTGATAATAAACTATTGGGCTGTGAACATTGTAAATTTAAAGATATATGTTTCAAAAAAGAAGATGATATTGTAAATTTAGAAAACAAAAAATTTTCTGAGATTGTAGGTGATGATAATGCCTAAGTGGACGGATGAGCAATTTGCGGCAATTCATGAAAAAGGGCAGAATATTATTGTTTCCGCAGGTGCTGGAAGTGGAAAAACAGCCGTTTTATCAGAACGTGTTTTAGAACATGTTAAAAACGGAGTCGATATTGAAGACTTATTAATTTTAACTTTTACTAATGCAGCTGCTTTAGAAATGAAGGAGAGAATTCGCAAAAAATTAAAGGCTTTTTCAGAGTTAAAGGATCAACTTGATAAATTGGAACTTGCTGATATTACAACCTTTGATGCTTATGCACTCGGCATTGTCAAAAAATATAATTATTTACTTAATGTTTCAAAGAATATAACTATCGCTCCAGCTGAAGTAATCGAGCTAAAAAAAAGGGAATTATTAAATTCAATATTTGAAGAAAAGTATGCTACTAAAGATTTGCTTTTCTTAAAATTAATCGGTGATTTTTGTTTAAAAGATGATAGAGAAATTTTTGATTCAATACTTAGCTTAAATACGAAATTAGATAATTTATATGGAAAAAGGGATTATTTAGAAAATTATTTGGAAGGTTACTATACTGATATTAATTTAGGTAATCTTATTTTCGAATATATAAAATTAATTAAAAAGAAAGTTTCTAGTATTGAAACTATCGTTGATTATTTATCTTCATATGTTTTAAGTGATTATATTAATAAAATTAATGAACTTTTATCTCCTTTGTTAACGGCTTCTAGTTATAAGGAATTTAAAAACAATATACCGGATAAGCTTCCTCCTTTACCACGAGGGGCAACTTTGGAGGCTAAAGCAATTAAAAGCGAACTTTCTTCTTTAATCAAAGAACTTAGGCTTTTGACTAAATACGAAAGTGAGAGTGTGATTAAGGAAACTATTTTACTCACTAAAGATTATGTTCAAGCAATGATTCAAATTATTTTAGAATTTGATAAGCGACTAATGGCGTGGAAACGAGCAAATGATGTTTATGAATTTATTGATATTTCAAAGATGGCAATATTTGTGCTTGAAGAAAATAAGATAATTAGAGAAGACCTTAAGAATAAGTATAAAGAAATATTAATTGACGAATATCAAGATACTAATGATTTACAGGATTTATTTATTTCTTATATTCAAAATAATAACGTTTACATGGTGGGTGATATTAAACAATCTATTTATCGTTTTAGAAATGCCAACCCATTATTATTTAAGGAAAAGTATGATAAGTATTCTAATTTAAACGAAGGGATAAAAATTGACTTAAATCGTAATTTTAGATCGCGAAGCGAAGTTACTGAAAGCATTAATTTAATTTTTAATTTAATTATGAATGATGAAATGGGTGGAGCTGATTATATAAGTTCTCATCAAATGATTTTTGGCAACTTAGCCTATAATGAAGTTAAAACCGAAAATTATCAAATGGAAATTCTGGATTATAAGGTGCCGGAGGATACGTTGTTTTCAAAGGAAGAAATTGAAATTTTTACAATTGCTAGAGACATTGAAAGTAAGATTAATGGCAGTTATAAGGTAATGGATAAGGATACATCAAGTGAACGTAATATTACTTATAGTGATTTTGTTATTTTAATGGACCGGTCTTCAGCTTTTGAAAATTATAAGAGAATATTTGAATACTTGAACATTCCATTAACCATTTATCAAGATAAAACTATTTCTAATTCAGTGGATATTTTATTAGTTAAAAATATATATAATATAATTATTGGAATTAAAGATCAAAAATTTGATACTCTATTTAAATATTCTTTTATGTCTATTTTACGTAGTTATTTATTTAGATTAACAGATGCTGAAATATTTAAAATTATTAGTCAAAATGCATTTTATGATACGGTATTTTATGAAAAATGTTTAAAAATAGCTCAAGATTTTGAAAATATGAACAACAAAGATTTTTATAATAGAATTATTAATGATTTTGATTTTTATAATAGAATAATTACAGTGGGTGATGTTAACGAGCATATTATAACTTTAAATTCAATAGGGAAGATAGCGGCCGATTTAAGTAATTTAGGGTATGGACCAAGACAATTTTTAAATTATTTAAATGACGTTTCAGAAAAGGGGCTTGACATTAAGTTGTCTTTAAATAAAGAGAGTTCTAACTCGGTGAAAATTATGACCATTCATGCTTCAAAAGGTTTAGAATATCATGTGTGTTATTTTAGTGGATTATATAAGAAATTTAATATCGATGATTTAAAAAATAAATTTTATTTTTCTTCCGATTATGGCATTTTAGCGCCTTATATTGATGGTGGACCGCAAAATACAATTTTAAAGACTTTACTTAAAACCAAGTATTTACATGAGGAGATTTCAGAAAAGCTGCGGCTATTTTATGTGGCTTTAACTAGGGCCCGAGAAAAGATGATTTTAGTTACGCAGTTAGAGCCCAATCTGCTTAGTTTTAAAAGTAATGGGGTTATTAATGATGTAACAAGAGAGAAATATTTATCATTTTCGGATATGCTAAACTCAGTTTATAATTATATATTGCCTTATGTGAAAGAAGTTGATATAGAAAAACTAAAATTAACTAAGGATTATAATTTGGCTAAAAAAAGAGATTTTCGTAAATTTTTGGCTAATGATGAAGCTTTAGTAGTCGTGGATAGACCATTTGAAACAGTGGAAGTTGTAAATACTAGTTTTTCTAAAAAAAGTCATGCGTTATATTCTAAAGAAGAAGCTCAAAATATTGATTTTGGACTTAAGCTACATAATTTACTAGAATATATTGATTTTAAAAATCCTAATTATCAAGGCATTGAAGAACCTTTGAAAGCTAAAATCGAAAATTTTATTAACTCAGAAATATTAATTGGGGCAGTTAACATTTACAAAGAATATGAATTTATTTATGAACAGGATGATATGCAATTGCACGGAGTAATTGACTTATTAATTGAATATAGTGATAGATTTGCAATTGTCGATTATAAACTTAAAAATGTTAACGATAAGGAATATGAAAATCAGCTTTTAGGCTATAAAAACTATATTCAAAGTATTACTAATAAGCCGGCTCAAATTTATTTGTATTCTATTATGGAAGATAAATTAGTTCAGTTTTAGAAAAATAGACCATAAAAATTTGGTTTATTTTTTTCTATATATATTATATAATTAGATTGGAGGCTTTGGATATGAATTATGATGTTATAATTATTGGAGCAGGACCGGCTGGTTTATTTACGGCTTATGAATTAATTACGCAAAATAGCAATTTAAATATTCTACTGCTTGATCAAGGAAGATTTGCCGATAAGCGTGTTTGTCCGATGGCTAAAAGTAAAAAGTGTGTGAATTGCCATCCGTGCCAAGTTCTTTCTGGATATGGTGGGGCTGGAACTTTTTCTGACGGTAAACTTAATTTTATTCCGAAACTTGGTAAAAGTGATTTGTTTAAATATATGGATGAGGAAAGTGCTAATAAGTTGATTGATGATTGCGAGAAGATATTTACTAAATTTGGAATGGATAGTGATATTTATCCTTCGAATATGGAGGAAGCTTTAAAGATTAAAAGTAAAGTGGCTTTGGTTGGGGCAAGGTTGTTACTTATAAAACAAAAGCATTTAGGTAGTGATAACTTGCCAAAGTATATTTATGATTTTACATCGTTTTTAACTGATAGTGGAGTTAAGACGATGGAACAAACAGAAGTTATTGATATTTGTAGTAAAGGCCAATCTAAACATGAAGTTGTTTGCAAATGCAAAGGTAAAGAAATTAGTTTTATTACTGATAAGGTTGTAGTAGCCCCTGGCCGAACGGGCGCTAAGTGGGTGCAAGCACTGGCTGAAAAATATGATATTCCTTATTTGTCTAAAAGTATTGAAATTGGCGTTAGGGTAGAAGTTAGAAAAGAAATTATGGAACAGATATGTAATGTTATATATGATCCAACTATCTTTATTAAAACTGATACTTATGGTGATGAAATTAGAACCTTTTGTACTAATCCGGGTGGATATGTAGCGAAAGAAAATTATTATGGCTATATTTGCGTAAATGGCCATGCATTAAAAAAGGTTAAATCCAATAATAGTAATTTCGCTTTTATTAGTAAAGTTACATTAACTGAACCAGTTACTAATACTAGAGAATATGGAGAGAGTATCGCTCGAATTGCTAATGTTCTTGGTGATGGTAAACCGATAATTCAAACACTTAAAGATTTAAAACACGCTAGAAGAAGTGAATGGCATCGGATTAATAAAGGCTTTATTACACCGACCTTAAATGATTGTGTAGCTGGAGATTTGGCGTTAGTACTACCACACCGAGTGATAACTAATATTATTGAAGGGTTGAATAAACTTAATGAGATTATTCCTGGTGTTAGTAATGATGAGACATTGCTATATGGACCGGAAATAAAGTTTTTCAGTAACGAAATAGAAACAGACAATAATTTTAAGCTTAAAAATTATGATATTTATTTTATTGGTGATGGGGCCGGTAAGGCTGGAAATATTGTGACAGCGGCTGCTACGGGCTTAGTGGCGGCTAGGGATATACTAAATAGTTAAAGCTATTTAGTTTTTTTGGCACTCGATATTGACAAGTGCTAAAAAGCGTGGTATTATTTTTATGGTGATAAAGGAGGATGGTATTGTGGCTAAAAAACAATTTAAAGCCGAATCTAAAAAGCTTATGGAGCTTATGATTAATTCTATTTATACAAATAAAGATATATTTTTAAGAGAACTTATTTCAAATGCGAGTGATGCGATTGATAAATTACACTATAAATCATTAACTAATCGAAAGATCAAAGTAAATACGAATGAATTTGCTATTAACGTATCAATTGATAAAGAAAATCGCAAATTAATAATTTCCGATAATGGTATTGGCATGGATAAGGATGAACTTGAAAGTAATTTAGGAACAATTGCTAGAAGTGGCTCTTTGCTGTTTAAAGAGGAAAATGACAAGAAAGAAAATATTGATATAATTGGACAATTTGGTGTTGGTTTTTATTCAGCTTTTATGGTAGCTAGCGAAATTTGCGTTATAAGTAAAGCTTATGGGGCTGAGAAAGCTTATAAGTGGGTAAGTAAAGGCATTGATGGTTATTCAATTAGCGAGGGCACTAAAGATAGCTATGGGACCGACATTATTTTAACGATTAAAGATAATACTGACGATGAAGATTATGATAAATATTTAGAAGAGTATACTATTCAAAGCTTAATTAAAAAGTATTCTGATTATATTACATACCCAATAAAAATGAATATTTCACGTAGTGAATTAAAGGAAGGCACTAATGATGAATATGAAACAATAGTAAAAGAAGAGACGGTTAATAGTTTAATACCGCTTTGGAAAAGACCTAAAAATAAAATAAGTGCTGAAGACTATGATACTTTTTACAGTGATAAATTTTTTGATTATGAAAAGCCAATGAAGGTTTTACATTTTTCAATGGAAGGTCGAATAAGCTTTAACGCACTACTATATATACCAGCTCATGCGCCTTATGATTATTATAGTAAAGAATATGAAAAAGGTTTACAGCTTTATTCTAATGGTGTTTTAATCATGGAAAAGTGTTCTGAGTTACTACCTGATTATTTTAGTTTTGTAAAGGGAGTAATTGATAGTCCAGATTTATCTTTAAATATTTCTCGTGAGATGTTGCAGCAAGATAAGGTTCTTAATATGATTGCTAAAAATGTTGAAAATAAAATTTCAAAAGAAATAACAAATATGCTTAAAAATGACCGCGAAAATTATGAGAAATTTTTTGATGCTTTTGGCTTACAATTAAAAGTAGGTATTTGTAATAATTATGGAATGGATAAAGAGAAGTTACAAGATTTTCTTTTGTTCCATTCGTCATTTAACAATAACTATACAACACTTAAAGAATATATTTCACGCATGAAAGAAAAGCAGGAGACAATTTATTATGCTTGTAGCGAGAGTGTAGACAAAGCTAGAATGTTACCACAAACTGAGGCTGTTATAGAAAAAGGTTTTGAAGTTTTATACTTGACAGAATATGGTGATGAATTTGTAATGCAAACATTATCAGAGTATGAAGGTAAGAAATTTGCTAATGTATGCGCTAGTGAAACAAATTTAGATAGCGACGAAGATAGAGAGGAAATTGATAAACTTAACAAAGATAATAAGGAAATGCTTGACGTAATGCAAAAGGCGATTAATGATGTAAAAGAAGTAAGGTTTACACGTCATTTAAAAGATCATCCAGTGTGTTTGACTAGTGAAGGCGGCATTTCTACGCAAATGGAAAAAGTAATGCAAGTAATGCCAAACTCTGATGGTATTAAAGCAACGATGATATTAGAAGTTAATGAAAGTCATCCGATTGCTGATAAGTTAAAGAAGCTTTATAAGAAAGATAAACAGGAATTAGAGAATTATAGTAAAATTTTATATGCTCAAGCACGATTAATAGAGGGATTGCCGATTGATAATCCAACAGAATTAAGTAATTTAATTTGTAAAGAACTTTCTTAATAAAAATATATTAAAAAGTAGACGGTTTGAACTGATCCTAATAGTTGATGACAAATCTCGTCTACTTTTTTATATACTAAAAAATTAAATACATAAAAGTAATTCGTTTTATAAATAGTTGTATTGAGAAAATATAAATTAAAAAGACAGAGTGTAAAGAGATTTTGTTACTTATTTACCGATAATATTACTTTAATGAACACTATATAAAGGAAATTTATATTTTGAATTGAAGATTTATTTAAAATAAAGTAAAGTTGTGTTTATTTTTACATTTAGGTGGTTTATTTGTCCATTAGATATTTATACAATAGCTTTTTTGTATGTTATGCTTAGCATACTAAAAGAGACTTTAAAAGTAAAAACTTTCAAAGTCCCAAAACCCAAATTGCTTACCTATAAAGATAAGCAATATTAAGATACCATATAATCATTATCTTGACAAGTTTTAATAATGTTATCCTTTATTTTTATATTGAACAGTACTTACATTTTTTATTATTTATTTTATGATTTAGCACCCACTAAATCTTTTCTTCTTACTCTTTTTTTTAATTATCTCTTGACAAACTGCAAAGTTTTTTTTGTGACCGTTAAATTAAGAGAAAACTTCCCGGTATAAACCCAAAAATAGTTATAGAGGTAAAATCCCGGAAAATAAGGGGAAAGTCTAGACAAAAACAAATTAAAATGATAAAATAAAGCCGAATTAAGTTAA
>CALVRM010000015.1 GCA_944358695.1 uncultured Bacilli bacterium
CCATTGACGAATATTCCTAACTGCTGCCTCCCGTAGGAGTTTGGGCCGTGTCTCAGTCCCAATGTGTCCGATCAACCTCTCAGTTCGGATATGCATCGTTGCCTTGGTAGGCCATTACCCCACCAACAAGCTAATACAACGCAAGCCCATCCCAAGGTGAAGCCGAAGCTCCTTTTAGCATAAAAAGTTATCTAATTATGAATCATCCGGTATTAGCTATCGTTTCCAATAGTTATCCCAGTCCCTGGGGTAGGTTACCCACGTGTTACTCACCCGTCTGCCACTAAGTGGAAATCCAAATCCAAAATCGTGCAAGCACTCAATCTTCAATGGGCCACTTCGTACGACTTGCATGTCTTAGGCATGCCGCCAGCGTTCATCCTGAGCCAGGATCAAACTCTCCAAAAAAAATAAACATAATTGTTTCTAATAATTTTGAAAATTTGTCCTAACTGAATTTCAATGAATTGACATTTTGCTCAGTTTTCAAAGATCATTCTACCAGCTGGATTAAATAATCAGCGGTAACTTCAATATATCAAATGTAATCTTTTAAGTCAAGTGTTTTTTTGATTTTTTTGCATTTCTTGACGCGAATCGACAAATTTTGTCGTCTTCTTCAAAAATTACTCGTTTAATATACCAAAACATTTTCCACAAGTCAAGCGTTTTTTTGAAAAAAATTAACTTTTTTATTTTTCTAAAAATTCTCTCTCCTTAGTGCATTACAAATATACCAGATAGAAAGAGCAAAGTCAATACTTTTTTATACCTTTACTCTTCTTTAATAATATATGCACTTATATACTTATAAATGACTATTTTCTTTTTTTAATCTTTTATATTGTTCTCCGTATATTAAATTCAGTTGATTATTAAAATATATGGAGTGATTTTGGTAGTCGGTTATAAGTTCGGATAATGCTTTATTAATTACTATGTCTAAATCAGCAGAATAATTCATCTTTTTTTTGTGATATTTATATTCTTGCTTGTCCAATATTTTGAAACTACCATTAGGAAATATCCTAAGGTCTAAATCATAATCGATATACTTGATAGTTCCTTCTTCTATTATAAAAGGGCTGGCTATATTACAATAATAAGTTATTCCGCTTTTTTTTAATTGGACAATGATATTATACCATTTGTCTTTAAAAAAATACATGACTGCCGGTTCTCTTGTGCGCCTGGTATTACCATTAGCTTCTGTAACTTTAGTCCGATCGTTTCCGAAAACTATATAATCCTTTTTTATATCAAGAACAATGGCTTCCTCCCAACAGCGATGAATTTTGCCGTTGTGTTTATAGCACTGAATTTGAAATTCATCACCCATTTCCAATTTCTTCATTTTAATCACACCCTTGTATAATTATTATAGCGGTTTTCTTGCAAAAAGAAAAGATGCTATTTTGGTCCATAAAGCATATTAAAAGAATTTATCAGTATATTTCACTCACAAGGAATTGCCTTTTACACAATATCGAGTACGGCCTATATATTATAAGCGGTTTTATAAATTAGCTAACTGACGAATAATTATTTAGAAAGCTACTTTTATTTTGTTAGTACTTCTAATGCTTTTTGAAGCTGCGTGTCATTTTCATCGATAGGATTATCAAAATATTTAGTATCGAAGTCCACTTCAATATCTGGAATAATTCCTACCCCTTCGACTAATTCGCCTTTAGGTGTAAGCCAATTTTTGGTTGTTAATTTGTATTTATCACCATTTGGGAGATTTTGCATTTCTTGAACGCTACCTTTCCCATATGTTTTTTTGCCAATTATCGTTGCACCATATTCTTCTTTTAAGGCCGCTGCGGTAACTTCTGAAGCAGAAGCACTATTTTGATCAACCAAAACAACAATTTTATATTGTTTATCTTTAGTTCCTTTAGAATAATGTTTAACGGTGCTATTATTTTTCTTTATTTGATAGATAATATGACTAGAATCCAAAAACAAAGAAAGAATATTCTCGGCTGACGATAAATATCCACCAGAATTACCTCTTAGATCGATTATTAAAGAATTAATATTCTCATCTTCCAATTTTGTTAGTTCTTTTTTAAATTGGCTATATGAATTACTTGCAAAAATACCGAGTTCAATATAGCCAATTTTTTTATCAGCCTTATTAAATATTTCTGAAGATACAGATTTAATGTTGACATTGCCTATATTTATTTTAACAGTATTTTCTGTTTGCTCACGTTTGTAAGTTAATGTTATATTTTTGTTTTTGCTTTGTTGAACTTTATCAGCCAAATCAGAGCTTTTTACCCCTTTTAAACTTTCATTGTTAATTTTAGTTAAAATATCACCAGCTTTTAATCCCGCTTTGGCGGCAGGACTATTTTTAAAAATGGCGTATATAACAATATTGCCTTCTTTATCATTGTATACTTGTATACCAAGTCCGCTATAACTGCCTTCTAAAAGAATATCGAGATTCTTAGAAGCATCAGCTTCTAAATAAAGAGAATTCTTATCTAATTTCTCTAGCATTCCTTCTAAAGCAGCATCTAACAATTCTTCTTTGTCGATCTTTCCATTATAATTGTCAATAATGTACTCATAGTTATCAATAAAATTCTGCAATTGCTCTTCAACTTTTTCACCTTTATTTGAGGCTAAATTATAAGTGGCAATACTTCCCATGATCAGACTAACAATAGTAGTTATTATTAAAAGGGCAACAACTTCACTAGTTTTAAAAGTCGGAACTCCTTTTTTGGCTTTTCTATTAGTTGTTTTATTTTCTTTTTTATATTTTAATGGTCCGAAGGCATTTTCTAACCTATTTAAATTGTCCTGTAATTTATTATCATCTTTTTTAGCCATTAAATACCTCCTTCATTTATCTAATTCATAACAATTTTAACTTATATATTTACAGTATAACACACATAATAAATATAGATAACAAAAAATTAAAAAGATACCGGAGTATCTTAATTAATTTGACGTTATTAAGCTAAATCTTTTAATTTGTTTTTAATAGCATCATAATTATCAAATACAGATTTTATCTTGCCATTTTCTATTTGGACTAATGTCGTTCCAGTTACTTTAAAATCGGCAATATTTTCCACATAGTAATTTTCTTCTTTAGCTAAATAATCTTTGTTAAAGGAATCAGTTAAATTAGCTTTGTATACAGTTGGCGCATCGTCTGCACTTTTAATTGTATCGATTAAGGCAGTATATTCTGCACTTCTTGTATCATCTGCTTGCTCAATTAAAACGTAATAAGTTCCACCATAATTAAGCATTGTGCCTATCATTATATTATCGTATTGAATTTCTGTAACTTGTGCATTATTTTGATCGCTTGTATTATCATTTACTTCATCAGCTTTTTTAGTTACCAATAAAGTTACACCATAAAATACAATAAAGATGGCCGTTATAATTAACACAATTTTGAATAAGCGAGTCATTTCATCATTGCTACTCACGCGAGCTAGTAATTGTTTTTCGACCTTTGCCGATTCACTCTCGGGCTTTTTATTTTTTACAATTTCTTTTTCTTTTATATTTTTTTTAGCTTCGGCAATTACTGGTTTCAATTCTTTAGTTTTTTCTTTTTCTTTGACCGCATTTGATTTTTTATTTTTGACAGTTGCATTTTTAGAGCTTGCAACTTGTGAAGTCGCCTTTTTGGTAGCACCATTTTTATTTTTGGTAGTTGAAGAATTCTTTTTTGTTTGCTTAGTGGCTTCATTATCTTGGTTTGCATTCTTTTTATTCTTGTTATTAGAAGTTTCCTTCTTTGCCATTTATATCACCCGGGTACCATTATAGCACATTTCACTAAAAAGTTAAAGTTTTTATTTACTTACTGGCATGGTTGTAACTGAACTAGCAACATTTACTAAATCTGTTTCACTCATATTATCAGAAACAATATAATATTCAATACCATTTGAAACCCAAGAAATCATATTGTCTGAAACAGCTGCTACACTGGTTGCTAATTGATATGGTTCACCATAAACGGAAACAATGGCTAAATCATCAGTTATACTTGCTGTTTGCTGAACAAACATAAATGGGTTATCACCTTCGAAAGTCATAATTACTCGTTGTCCTTGATCAAGATCAACAGTATCCTTACTAGCTAATTTAGTGTTTTCTGGAACATACATAGGATATGTGTCTGAATCAATTTTACTTACTGTTTTAGTTGCATCGTCCGTTTTGGCAGTGGCCATATTTTCTTCTAATTCAAAATATTTATCTTTAAATTCGGCTTTGAAATCGACCTTTTTAAAAGTCATTCGTATTAAAACGTCACCTTTTTTGTTCATGACTTCAACTTTTTTTGGCATTAGTTTTTTATCAAAATAAATTTTCTGTTTAACTAGATCTGAATTGTTAGGATAATTTACGGTAGTTGTAAAAATATAACGATCTTTTGTGGTTTTAAAAGTTTTTTTACTGTCATTTTGAATATCACTTAATAGCGTTTGCAATAAATAAGTTTGTGAGTTATTGTACGGCCAATCACTTTGAAATTTAAAACTTTTATTCAAACTTGGGGTTAAAACTATAACACACAAAAGTTTTAAATTTTTATAGTATCTTATATATTAGTTTGTATTTTCTATTTTTTCTTTATTATCGATATACTTATAGTTTAACATGTTTTCATTAGTAATTACTGATT
>CALVRM010000016.1 GCA_944358695.1 uncultured Bacilli bacterium
TAATGAAGTGCCTAGTAATGCGACTGAAAGCTGGGATATATCAGAAGATAACAAAGGTGGAGTTATGGCATGGGTAGTACCTAATAATGAAAATAATACAAAATATGATTTATATATTGGGGCTAAAAATGGGGTTATTGCTAATGAGAATAGTGGTTATTTGTTTTTAAATTTTACAGGCTTAAAATCAATTGAATTTGAAGAAAATTTTGATACTAGCAATGCTATATCTATGGAAGCTATGTTTTATAATTGTATTTCATTGATTAGTTTAGATTTATCTAGTTTCAATACTAGTAATGTAATAAATCTGAGTGCTCTTTTTTCAATGTGGGATTATAGGGGAACAACAACTGCTTTAACAAATATTGACCTTTCTAACTGGGATACAAGTAATGTTACTAATATGAAAGATATGTTTGCTTATAATCCTAATTTAGAAACCATTATTGGAATCAATAATTTAGATACCTCTAAGGTTACCAATATGCATGGTATGTTTATTAATTGCGGTAGTTTAAGTAATTTAGATTTATCCTCTTTTAATACAGAAAATGTAACAAACATGTGCCAAATGTTTTCTAACTGTAAAAGTTTGACTGAATTAAACTTATGTAGTTTTAATACAGAAAATGTAACAAACATGCGCCAAATGTTTGCATACACCTCAAAAATAACTGCCAT
The DNA here is from genome assembly GCA_944358695.1 of uncultured Bacilli bacterium. Taxonomy (GTDB): domain Bacteria; phylum Bacillota_I; class Bacilli_A; order RF39; family UBA660; genus Coprosoma. The sequence continues at coordinate 685 of CALVRM010000016.1, forward strand.
ATATGTAGGACCAAATTGGTCAACAGATAATGCTGATACAAGTGGTATATTTACAGATAGTGGTGTATCAGAAGTTACAACAGGACAGTGTTAATATAATAAATTATTAGAAATATAAACTTTATTCGTGCGAAGAATAAGGTTTGTTTTTTCTAAAATAGACAATATATTAGTTTTGGATTTTTGAGAACATATTGTAGTCTTGATAAGATTAAAGATCGATCAGCTGAAAGGGTAAAAGAAAAAACAAAAATTAGATAAAATAATAAGTCCTTGCTTTAGATAGAAAGAAAGTAAAATTATTTTTTCCAAAAATAAAATTGGATTTTTTAGTTTAATTTATAATATTTGAATCTTTAATACTATTAAAATATTAAGTTTTTAAGTTGATACTGTTTTTAAATTTTGGATTATAGTGTATAATAAATAAAACTTTATTTATAAAAACACCAAATTGGGTGAAAATCATAAATTAATAATAGTGAGTGTGATAAAATGAAAATTTTAAAAATTAATGGTGGTAAAGAGTTAAGTGGCACAATTGAAATAGGAGGTGCTAAAAATAGTGCAGTGGCTTTAGTTCCAGCTGCAATCTTATCTGATAAGGTTGAAATTACTAACGTTCCAGATATTTCAGACATTAATGCTTTAGAAAAAATTGTTAATTATCTAGGTGTTCAATTTGTGAAAAATGACGATAAAGTTATTTTGGATTCTACAAATTTAATAAATAAACCAATAACATTAGAACAGTCTAAATTACTTAGAGCTTCGTCTTATTTTATGGGAGCATTACTTGGAAAGTTTAAACATGTTGAAATTTATTTTCCTGGTGGTTGTTCAATTGGGGCTAGGCCCATAGATCTTCACTTGTTTGGCTTTGAAAAATTAGGGGCTAGAATTATAAATGATGGGGATAAATATATAATTGATGCGGATAATTTAGTAGGAGCAGATATTGATTTGTCTTTTGCTAGCGTTGGAGCGACTATTAATATTTTATTAGTGGCTACTCAAGCTGAGGGAATAACTACTATTAGAAATGCAGCTAGAGAGCCAGAAGTTGGTAATGTTGTAGATTTTTTAAATAGTATGGGAGCTAAGATATCTGGAAAAGATACTAGTGTTTTAACTATTGAAGGAGGATTAGAATTAAAAGGCGGAAAAATCGAGACAATTCCTGACCGAATTGAAGCAGGAACTTATGTAATAGCTGGAGCGATGGTTGGTAACAATTTAAAAATAGCAAAAGTAATTCCTGAACATTTTGCTAGTTTAACTGATAAATTATTGGAAATGGGAGCGGATATTAAAATAGGTAAGGATTATATTCTAGCAAGTAAATCGAATAATTTAAATCCGGTTGATATTGTAACACAAACATATCCTGGATTCCCGACTGATTTACAGCAGCCAATTACTTCACTACTTACTTTAGCTAATGGTGAAAGTACAATAACTGAAAAAATATATGAAAATCGTTTTCAAAATGTACCTTATTTAATTCATATGGGTGCTAATATAAAGGTAGAAAACCAGACGATTAAAATAAAGGGCCCAACAAAATTTAAAGCGGGAGAAGTAATTACAACTGATTTACGAGCTGGTGCGGCCCTAATATTGGCGGCCTTATGTGCTCCTGGAGAAACGACGATTAAAGAGGTAAAACATGTTCTTCGCGGATATGAAAATATTATAAAAAAACTGCGAAAAGTTGGCGTAGAAATTGATTTGGAAGATGTATAAATTTATAAGTTCACAATATAATTAAAGTAGATTAAGTTCTACTTTTTTAGGGAGTGAATTATGAAGAAAATTTTCGTTTCTGGCTTAATTATTTTAGCTGTTTTTTTAATTTATTTATGTAATATGGATAAAAAAGTTTATTATTTAGCACTCGGTGATTCTTTGGCTAATGGTGAGGGAGCTTATGGCAAAAAAGTAAAAGGATATTCAGAGAATGTTCGCGATTATTTGAAGCGTAAGGATTTATTGGAAACGTATATTGATAAATATGCCGAAGATGGTTATCGAACAACCGATTTAATTAGGGCAATTGAAGACAATAAGAAAGCTAAAAAAGGTGATAAAGAAATAACTATTCAAAATGCTTTAATCAAAGCCGATTTAGTAACATTGTCGATCGGAGCTAATGATATATTGAATAAAATAAATATAGAAGAAGCCGTTGATTATGGGCAAATATATGATTATATTGATGGACTTTCTAAAGATTTGGATAAATTATTGGATTTGACGAGAGAATATTGTAAAGAGGATATTGTTTTAGTAGGATATTATAATCCTTATCCATATTTAAATAGTAAAAATACGGATGACGTTTTTAGTTATTTAAACAAAAAATATAAGGAAGTATGTAAGGAATACGAGGTTATTTATATCGAAATTGATACTCTTTTTAAAGAAAATCCACAATATTTACCAAATGAAAACGATATTCATCCTTCAGCCGAGGGGTATAAGGCAATATCGGGTGAAATAATTGGAGCAATAAATAAAACATTGCTAAACACTTGATTTTTGTGGTTTTATTTGTTACAATATAAAAGCTATTCAATATCTATGGCAAAAATTTGTCATGGCGGAAGGAGAGATACTATGAAAAAAGACATTCATCCAAAGTATATGGAAACTAAAGTAACTTGTGCTTGTGGTAACACTTTTACAGTACAATCAAACAAGCCAGAACTACAATTAGAAGTTTGTGATAAATGTCATCCATTTTTCACTGGTAAACAAGGTGCGACTAAGAAAGCTGGACGTGTTGAGAAGTTTAACCGTAAATATGGATTTGATAAGAAAGAAGCGTAATAAATTGGCAGAAGCTAGTCTTCTGTTTTTTTGTTTTTTAAATTTTGGATTAGTATTATTGGGACTTTTTAAAATAAAAAAATCCCAAATAAGGAATTTTAAATTATATTAATTTCAATTTTATGTTCTTTAGGTTCTCTTTGGAGTTCTTCAATTGGATAGCCGATAGCTAGTCCAGCTAAAGGAATGAAGCCATCAGGTATTTTTAGTTCTTTCATAAAGGTTGGACTATCTTCTAAAAATGGAATCATACTTTTCATGTATACATTTCCTATGTTTAAATCAGTGGCTGCTAAGATCATATTTTCAATAATACAAGCTCCATTATCATATTCCATATATGCGTAATTGGTTGGTTTTCCAGAGACTATAATTCCGGTTGGCGCTCCGTGAAAAAATCTTCTTTTATTTTGGCCGCTGTACTTTTGAATGGCGTTATCTAAGCGTTCTAATAATTCTTTGTTTTGAATAACGGTTATATGCATTTCATCATATTTTTTTAGGCCAATTGGGGCACGAGCTCCGGCGTGTAATATAATATTTAATTCTTCTTGTGTAATTTGCTTTTCTTTAAAAAATCGAACAGAAACGCGTTTGTTTATAGCTTCGATTGTTTCCATAATAATCATCCCTTCTATTTTAATTATATATTGATTTGAAAAAATATTCAATAAAGTTGTTATTTTTAAAATAAAGTATTATAATTATATTGTAAAGCAGGTAGGTAAAATGAAGAAATATTTAAGCGATTATATTGAAAAAGTTGATAAAGAATTAGAAAAGGAAATTACTGAAGAATTGTTAGAAGAACATTTGGTAAAAATAGAGTTTTTTAGGCATGAACGTTTGGTTCATTTGCTAGTAACTCTTAGTTATGCTTTGTTTTTATTGTTAGCTGTGTTTATAGGATTTATTTTTCCGTTATTTATGATAATTGTGATAATTTTTATTATATTTTTAGTGTTTTATGTCAGACATTATTTCTTCTTGGAAAATAGTGTGCAGTATTTATATAAGCAGTATGATATGATGCTAGAGAAAATTAAATAAATAGTGGACAAGAAAATATTTAAATTTAATAGTTGTTCCTTGTATTTTTCTTTTTACAAGGATTTTTCATAGATTTCTAGATTATATTATGTTAAAATATAAATAGCTATAATTATAGAAAATGGTGGTATAGATGGGAAAAATAATTGCATTAGTAAATCAAAAAGGCGGTGTAGGGAAAACTACAACTAGTATTAATTTATCAGCGTCTTTGGGAATGCTTGGCAAAAAAGTGCTTTTAATAGATTTAGATCCACAAGGCAATAGTACTACCGGTCTTGGTATTGAAAAAGGAGATATTAAAAGCAGTGTTTACGATTTGTTAACTTCCAAAGAGGAATTAAAAAATGTAATTATTAAAACAAAGTTTCGTAATCTTTATATTATTCCAGCTACTATTAGTTTAGCTGGAGCTGATATTGAGCTTATGGAAAAAGGCAGAATGGATCCGACTTTTTCGAAAAACCTTCAATTGAAGACTCATTTAAGTATGGCTGAAGCAATGTTTGATTATATTTTAATTGATTGTCCGCCATCTCTTGGTATTTTAACTACTAATGCTCTTACCGCAGCACATTCAGTTATTATTCCAGTTCAATGTGAATTTTTTGCGCTTGAAGGAATAATGCAATTATTAAATTCAATCATGTTAGCTCAAAAGACCCTTAATCCTACTTTGGATATTGAAGGTGTACTACTAACAATGCTGGATAACCGAACGAACTTGGGCTTAGAAGTTGTTCAAGATATTAAAAGCTACTTTAAAGAACGTGTATATGATACAATTATTCCGAGATTGGTTAGATTGTCTGAAGCACCAAGTCATGGAAAACCAATAATTGCATATGATCCAAAAAGTAGAGGCGCAGAGGCTTATATAAATTTAGCTAAAGAGGTGATTAGTCGTAATGGAAAATAAAAAAAGAGCTTTAGGAAAAGGTTTGGAACAATTATTTGATTTGGATAATTTAAATGTCCAAAATATTAGTGATTTTGAGAAACAAATTTATGAAGAAACTTCTGGTGAAGAGGTTGTTGAATTAAATATTGCACAGTTAAGACCGAATCCTTATCAGCCTAGGCAAATTTTTGATCAAGAAGCTTTACAAGAATTAGCTGATTCAATAAAAGTAAATGGTGTTTTTCAGCCGATAATTGTTAAAAAAAGCATCAAAGGTTATGAATTAATTGCCGGTGAAAGAAGGCTTCGCGCGAGTAAATTAGCTGGGAAAACAACGATTCCGGCGATTATTCGTCAACTTTCAGATGATAAAATGGCCGAAATTGCGTTATTGGAAAATTTACAAAGAGAAAATTTGAATGCTTTAGAGGAAGCTAGAGCTTATAAAAAATTGATTGAACAGCTTAATATTACTCAAGATGAACTAGCTAAAAAAGTAAGTAAAAGTCGAAGTCATATTACAAATATTATTGGTATTTTAAGACTTCCAGACGAAGTTCAAAAGATGATAGCGACTAATCAATTAACTATGGGGCATGCAAGAGTACTTAGTAAACTTTCTGATGATGAAGAAATCATTCGAATGGCTCATAATATAGTAGAAAATAAGTTGCCGGTTCGAGATGCTGAAAAAGCTGCTGATTGTGTACCTCGTAAGCGTGGACAAAGAAGAGAGAGGACTAGCGAATTTAAATATGTTGAGGAATTACTTTGTGATAAATTAGATACGAAGGTAAAGATAAAGGATAAAAAACTTGAAATTTCTTTTGCGAATACGGCCGATTTAAATAGAATCTTGGAAATTTTAAATATAAAGGAATGATTGTATGTTGGAAAAACTTTTAACTAAAGAAATAATTTCGCCGATTTTTATTATAATAATTGCTGTTTTATTTTATTTGTTGATAAAACAAATTATTATTAAGATGTTTAAAGCAAGTACTAAATACGGTGTTCATAAGAAGTCAATTACAATTATGAATTTAATTATTAATATTGTAAAATATTTTGTAATTATTGTGGCTGTTTTGACATTATTAAATATTTGGGGGATTGATACCAAAGCCTTAGTAGCTTCACTTGGGGTTGTTGGTGTAGTTGCTGGTCTTGCAATGCAAGATATTTTAAAAGATTTTTTAGCTGGCTTTTCGATTATAGTTGATAATGAATTTGATGTTGGCGATAATATTCAAATTGGAACTTTTAGAGGTGACGTAATTGAGCTTGGCATGAAAAATACGAAAATTAGAGCTTACAGTGGCGAAGTTTTGACAATTGCTAACCGAAATATAAATGAGGTTATAAATTATAGTACGCAAACATCTAAGTGTGTGGTTGATATTTCCGTAGATTATAATTCTAATTTGGATGAAGTAGAAGATGTTTTACACAAAGTTTGTGAAGATTTAAGTAAAAAAACACCATATTTAACTTCGGATGTTCAAGTGTTAGGGGTGGAAAAGTTGGACGAAAATTCAATTATTTATAGAATTGTTGCTGATTGTGAACCGATGATGGATTTTGCTTTTAAACGTGAAGTCCATAGGGCGATCAAGGTAGCCTTTGATGAGCATAATATTGAAATTCCATTTCCACAGGTGGTGGTACATGGTGAATCATGATTACCAACTTGGCAGTAAAGTTATAATGAAAAAGGAACATCCCTGTGGTCATAATGAATGGGAAATAACGAGAATCGGGGCGGATATTAAAATAAAATGTTTAGGATGTGGCCGTAGTATTATGCTTCCACGTATCCAATTTAATAAAAAGTTAAAAAAAGTTATAGAGAAGTAAGGTAGGAGGAAAAATGAAGAAGAAAAAACTCTTGTTAGGTCCAGTAATAACAATCATAGCAATGATTTTAGTAATAATTGTTATTAGTGCAATTGCTTCAGCCTTTGGCGTGCAAGGCGAAGTTACTAAGGTGTCGAATGGAACTTTAGAAACTTCGGTGACTACGGTTAAAAGTATATTTTCGGAAGAAGGCTTTAAATATTTATTTAGTTCTCCGGTTCAAACATTTAAGGCTTTTCAGCCTTTAATATTACTTATTATTTCCTTAATGGCGATTTCAATCGGAAAGGCTAGTGGATTATTTAAAGCAGTATTTACTAAATTTAGAAAAGTTAAACCATCAATCATTACTTTTATTACATTATTTATCGGAATAATTTCTTCTTTTTTTGGAGAATATGGATTTGTTGTATTAATTCCGTTAATAGCAGTTATTTATCAATATCTTGGACGTAATTCTGTTCTTGGAATTTTAACGGCGTTTATAGGTATCACCTTAGGCTATGGTGCGGGATTAGTATTTAATTTTGATGATTATCAATTAGGCTTACTTACTAAAGAAGCTGCAACTGTTAGTGTGGATAAAGATTATGTGTTTAATGCTTGGTCAAATTCATTTGTAATGGTAGCTAGTACACTTATTTTAACAATTGTTGGAACCATTATTATTGAAGTTTTCTTAAAACCTAAAGTTAAGGAATCGATCCAAGAAGAAGACGAGTTAATTATTTCTAAAAAGGGCTTAATTTTAAGCAATATAGCTTTTGTTATTTTAACTTTAGTATTTATTTATATGATTATTCCGGGATTACCAGGGAGTGGATTGTTACTTGATTTAGAGGAAAAGGATTTTGTTGCCCAGTTATTGGGCGGTAATGCCCCATTTACTGATGCATTTATCTTTATGCTTTTGATAATTATGATGATTTGTTCAGGAATATATGGCTTTGTTTCTAAGAATATTACTAGTACTAATCAATTTAGTGTTGGTTTATCTAAGGAATTTGATAATTTAGGATATTTATTTGTTTTGATGTTTTTTGTTTCTTTACTAATAAGTATTTTATCTTGGACTAATTTAGGTGAAGTTGTAGGTGCTTGGTTAATTTCGTTTATGAGTGGTTTAGAGTTTACAGGAATTCCTTTAATTATAACGATGTTTTTAATAATTGTAGTTATGTCATTCTTAATCCCTGATTCAATAACAAAGTGGACGATAGCTGCTCCAATATTAGTACCTTTATTTATGAAAGCTAATATTACTCCAGATTTTACACAGTTTGTATTTAAAGCGGCTGATAGTGTTGGTAAAGGTTTAACGCCATTCTTTACTTATTTTATAGTAATGCTGGCCTTCTTAGAAAAATATAATAATAAGGAAACAAATAAAATTACAGTTTTTGGAACGTTAAAACAATTATTACCAACTATTTTATTATTTGCCATAGTATGGATTGTGATTGTTATTGGTTGGTTTGTTATAGGTATTCCGGTTGGACCAGATACGTATCCGACAATGTAATATAGGAACTTCAGTTAAAACTGAAGTTTTTTGCGACTTTTTGGTCCCCAAAAATATTGACATAGGGAGTATAATGAAGTAAAGATAGTAAAGCTAAATAAAATAAAGAATAAAAAGAATTGCAAGATAGTGAAATATTCGATATAATAAAAATGAATAAAATAAAAGAAAAATAAGCAAAATAGAAGTAAGTAGTTTAAAATTATATTTTTGTTATTATAAATAACAAGCTATATATAAACAAAAGTGGAGTTTTTTAATAATTAACGATAAGATATATGCTATTTTACCAAGAAAGAGGTAGTGTCAAATATGTCTAGAAGAATAATGCGAAGAAAGCAAAGAAGTAGAAGAAAGAAAGTGATCATAATATCTACATTATGTTTATTGTTTGTTATGGCAGCTGGCTATGCGGGTTTCCAGACAAACTTAAGCATAACTGCTAAAGGGAATATTAAAGAAAAAAGTAGAATTATCCAAAGTTGGGCGGAGACAAGTAATGAAGATTTTCATACGGATTATTATAGAGAAAATATAGTAAGTGTGACCTTCTTAGACGATAATAGTGTTCCAAGTAATGCGACTGAAAGCTGGGATGTATCAGAAGATAACAAAGGCGGAGTTATGGCTTATGTGGTTCCAAATAACGAAGATAATACAAAATATGATTTATATATTGGAGCGAATAATGGGGTTATAGCTAATGAATTTAGTAATCGTCTGTTTTATAATTTTTTTAATGTAAAATCAATAGAATTTGGAGAAAATTTTGATACTAGTAATGTAACAAATATGGATGGCATGTTTTTTAATTGTAAAAATTTGATTACGATCGATTTAAGTAGTTTTAATACAAGTAATGTAATAAGTATGAATGCACTTTTTTCAATGTGGGATTATAGAAATGAAGCTATTGCTTTGACAGAGATCAACCTTTCTAACTGGGATACAAGTAATGTAACAGGTATGAGGGATATGTTTGCATACAATACAAATCTAACTACAATAATTGGTTTGGAAAATTTTAATACAAGTAAAGTATATAATATGCACGGGATGTTTTTTAATTGTCAAAGCTTAACTGAACTTAATTTATGTTCTTTTGATACACAGAGCATTATTCCAGATTTGGATAGTACGCTAAATACCATAAGCGTTATGTTTAGCGGAACTAAATCATTAAAGAAAATAAAAGTTAGTGAAAAGTTTACTATTACTAGTTATTTAGATTTTTCAACTAGTGGAGTTTCAGATGTAACTTTAGGGGAATGTTAGTAAAAAACTTGCTAGGAAAATCTCAAAAAAAAACTAAGAATAGTATGAGAAGAAAGCAAAGAAGTAGAAGAAAGTGATAAAAATAACTACGTTATGCTTACTATTTGTTATGACAACAGGTTATACAGCTTTTTAAACAAATATAAGTATAATGGCTAAAAGAAATATTAGTTATTAAATTAAGCCAATGCTAAGGCAATGGTTACTTAAATAGTCATATATTATTTTCTTATTTAAGTATACGTATTGGGGAAAGACCTTAATAACCCATATAATTTTATTTTTTTAAGAATATTATTATAAAAAGATAGAAGAAAAAGCCAAGTTCTAACCTGGATAATGCGAAGGTTTTTAAATATCATATCAAAAAGAGTTCTTTATGAATTTTCTAAATAATTAAATTTGGAATGTTTAGATAAAGTTTATTAAAAAATGCAATAGATGTGGTATAATGATTGAAAAAGGCAATTTTCTTGTTAAATAATGTTATTTTATTTATCAAGACTATTTAAGAAAGGGAATTATTTTGTTGGATAATTTATCTAACAAAAAGATATATTGGTGATGAAAATGAGTTTAACAGCAGGCATCGTTGGTCTTCCTAATGTTGGAAAATCAACTTTATTTAATGCAATTACGAAACAAAATATTTTGGCGGCTAATTATCCATTTGCGACAATTGAACCAAATGTAGGAATGGTAACTGTACCTGATAGAAGAGTGGAGTTTTTAAAAGAGTTATATAAACCTAAAAAAACGATTCCGGCGACGTTTGAATTTACTGATATCGCTGGTTTAGTAAAAGGCGCTTCAAAAGGCGAAGGATTGGGAAATAAATTTCTTTCTCATATTAGAGAAGTTGATGCTATTTGCGAAGTCGTTAGATGCTTTGAAGATAGTGGGATAACTCACGTTACGGGAAATGTTGATCCTATTAGAGATGTAGAAATAATAGAAGTAGAACTTATCTTAGCTGATCTAGAGGTTGTCGAAAATCGACTTACAAAAATCGGCAGAAAAGCGAAGTTATCTAGTGATAAAGAGGCTAAAGCGGAAATTGAATTGCTTGAAAAAATAAAAACGCATTTACTTTCGAATAAATCAATAAGATCATTAGAATTAACTGATGAAGAGAAAAGAATTTTAAAACCTTTTAATTTACTTACTATAAAGCCGATAATATATGTAGCAAATGTTAATGAAGATGAAATTAACACGCAAAATGAACATGTTAATAAACTAAAAAATTTTGCGGCTAAAGAAAATGCATTAGTAGTAGTTATATGTGCGAAAATAGAAGCAGAATTGTCGGAGCTGGATGATAATGATAAACTAGAATTTCTAAAAGAAATGGGCATTGAAGAAAGCGGTTTAGATAAACTTATAAAAAGTGCTTATGCTTTACTTGGGTTAGAAACCTTTTTAACCGCTGGCCCTGATGAAGTAAGGGCCTGGACTTTTAAAAAAGGAATGAAAGCTCCAGAATGTGCGGGAATTATTCATACGGATTTTCAAAAAGGATTTATTAAAGCAGAAATTATGAGCTTTGAAGATTTAGAAAAACATGGAACCGAATTAAAAGTTAAGGAAGCTGGCAAAATGCGACTCGAAGGTAAAGAATATATTATGCAAGACGGTGATATTTGTTATTTCCGATTTAATGTTTAAAAAATAATTAGTTTGATCATATTATTAATGGTGATAATATGTATTGGATTAATTGTTTTTTTGTTTATTCTGTTTTAGGTAATTTATTGGAGTTATTATTTGCCTATATGATAGGGGCTAAGGCGGAAAGTGGTTTTTTGTATGGGCCATGGACACCAATTTATGGAATTGCAGCAATTATAATAATTTTAATTTCAGAAAAATTATTTAAAAATTTACATATGAACCGGTTGATAGAAACAATAATTGTTTGTTTTATTTTGACAATTATATTAACGGGGTTAGAGTGGCTTGGCGGAGTTTTAATTGAAATTTGTTTTGGATATTCTTTTTGGGATTATACTAATATGAAATTTAATCTTGGAAAATATGTATGTTTGGAGTTTGCTCTTTTATGGAGTTTTATGAGTATTGTTTTTATTTATATTGTTAGGCCATTTCTAGATCAGTTTGTTAAAAGAATTCCTAAATTTGTAACGTTTATTGTTATAGCTTTTTTTATAATTGATTTGTTTTTAACGTTTATGATAAACGGGAAACTATTTGTTATTAATTGAAAATACAGTAAAAGTTTTATATAAAAAAATTAGTTTTTTGTATTTTTCTTTACTTTGTTCATATAATTTGTTATAATCAGAGGCGAGTATTAATTTACTCCTTGCTTCTTCGGAAGCCAATCAGACCATAAGGAGGTGTAATAATGAGAAAATATGAAATCATGTTTATTGTTAGACCAACATTAGGAGAGGACGAAGTTACAAAAGTTATTAAAGACTTTGGTAATATTTTGACTACTAATGGGGCTAAAATAGTAAATGAAAAAAATATGGGTCAAAGAGAATTAGCTTATGAAATTAAAGATTTCAAAAGCGGTTACTACTATGTTTATAACATCGAAGCTAGTGACGATAAAGCAATCAATGAATTTGATCGTTTAGCTTTAATTAGTAAAGATGTAATTCGTCACTTAATTACTAAAGAAGAAGATTAAGAAAAGAGGTATTGTTTATGAACAAGGTTTGTTTAGTTGGTAGATTAACCGCAAAACCAGAACTAAGATATACCGGTTCTAATGTTGCTTATACTCGTTTTTCGGTGGCAATTAATAGAACTTTTAATAATGCTCAAGGTCAAAGAGAAGCCGATTTTATTAATGTTATTGTATGGAGAAGAGCTGCTGAAAATGTGGCTAATTATCTAGATAAAGGTAGTTTAGTATCGGTTGAAGGAAGAATCCAAACGGGTAGTTATACTGATAAAGATGGAAACAGAAGAACTTCTTTTGATGTAGTAGCTGATTCTGTACAATTTTTAGATTCTAGAAAGCAAGCGGAAGCTCGTTCTAATGAAGCAACGCCATATGATTATCAAGAGGCTCCAACTAATAATGTAAATATTGATGAAGATCCTTTTGCTGATTTTGGCGACAATGTATCTATTGACGATAATTTTTTAGATTAGGAGGATAACAATGGCAGATTATCATAGAAAAAAGAAGAAAATATGTCAAATGTGTGCTGGAAAATCAGTAGACTATAAAGATGTTGATATTGTAAAAAAATATATAAGTGCTGATAAAGGTAAAATTTTACCTAGAAGAATTACTGGTGCTTGTTCTAAACATCAAAGACATATTGCTAATGAAGTAAAAAAAGCTAGATTTATGGCTTTAATTCCATTTGTAAAATAATGATTATTTGTTAAATAGTGTTGGTGGACATTAATTTGATAAATGTAACTATAATGAAGGATGAAGAAAATCATCCTTTTATAATACCTTTAATTAAGAAAACTCTGGCAATAAAATGGGAATATTTTCTATAACCAAAAAGATTTACCGTGAGGTAAATCAGGTAAAATTTTTTTACTTTTTGTTCTGTAAATAAAAAAGCTTCGTGCTGAAGCGTTAAACGTCTAGTCTTTTAATTGATTCAGTTGTTAGCTCGGTGTTGTCTTTTTTGTTTCTAAAGATAATTTCATAATCGCAATTTTCTGCAAATTTTTCGATTGTTTCAAAACGCGGATTACTGTAATTAGTTTCATAGCCTGATAATGTAGTTTGGGCGATATTTAATTTTGCGGCTAGGTCGGATTGTTTTAATCCTTTATTTAACCTAATTACTTTTAATAGTTTACCAATCATCATTTAAACCACCTCGTTTTCATTATCACATTTCCCGTTACAAATTTCTTGATTTAACGAAACTTTCGTATTAAAAATACAAAAAGCAGTAATTCGGAATTACTGCTTGTTCTATATTTATAATAACATTTTTTTGTCGGTTTTGGGCGATGTTCTTAAAATTTTCATAAATAAGTGTTATAATAATATGGAAAATAAAGGAGGTTAAGATGAAAAAAAGTGAAGATACACAAAATTTGAATATTGAAGATATTATTGTTGATGATGATAAAAGTACAGAGTCTTTAAAAGAAGAGGAAACTGTTGATAAAAAAGATGAGGCTTCTTTAGAAGAGATTGTTAAAAATGATTATCAAGAACAGACAATGGTTCAGTTAGAACCGGTTGTAACTAATAAGATAGGTATTGCCTCAGATCACAGAGGGTATAAAATGAAACAAAAAATCACAAAATATTTAAATAAGAAAGGTTATATTGTAGTCGACTATGGCGGTGAAGGTTTATCTAATGATGATTACACAGAATTTGGTTTTAAGTTAGGTAAAGCCGTTAGCAATCATGATGTAGAAAAAGGGATTGCTATTTGCGGAAGCGGAATTGGAATAAGTATAGCATGTAATAAAGTAAAAAAAGTTAGATGTGCTAAAGTGGATAATACAAGTGAAGTTAAGTGGGCGAGACGTGATAATGATGCAAATATAATTGCAATATCTGGGAAAATGCCCTTATTTAGAGCTAAGGATATTGTCGATGCATTTTTAAAGTACTCTTTTAATGGGGCTGAAAGATATAAGAGAAGAATCGCTCAGCTTGATGATTATAAGGATTAATTATGTTATTGAAGGCAATTTTATATATTATTTTTACTTTTATTGCTATTTGGGCATTGGATAGTATTAATATAACAAATGTTTTTAAGAAGAATAAAATTTATGCTGCGCGAGTATTATATTTAATGATAAGTATATCTTTATCGTATTTAGTTGTAAACTTTTTATATGATTTTTTTGCTTATTCAAATATCATTAATTAGAAAGGAACTTGGCAATGAAAAAAATACTCTTAATTACTTTGTTGGTAATTTTAGTGCCGTTTTTAGTTGTTAGTTTGTTTGTTAGAACCGACGAAATAAAATTTCACTATATGTCTAATAAGGTAATTAGAGTAAAAGATGTTAGTAAAAACGAAACTTTAAAAGTTCCAGTTGAGGAATATATTAAAGGCGTATTAGCCGGGGAAATGCCAACTAGCTTTGAGCTTGAAGCTTTGAAAGCTCAAGCTGTTGCTGCCCGCAGTTATGTTTTGTATCAAGTTTCTAAAAATAAAGATAATGATTATGATGTAGTAAACACTACTGACAATCAAGTTTATTTAACAGACGAAGATTTAAAAAATAAATGGAAAGATGATTATACATCTAAAATAAATAAAGTTAAAAAAGCGGTATCTGAAACAAAAGGTGAATATCTTACTTATAATGGAGAAATAGTAGAAGCTTTGTTTTTCTCGACGAGTACTGGAAAAACGGAAAACAGCGAGGAAGTTTTTTCGGCAAAAGTTCCATATTTGCGAAGTGTGGCTAGTGCATGGGATGAAGCTTCTCCAGTTTATCAGGACACGGCTACTTTTAATTTAAATGATTTTTATCAAAAATTAGGACTTCAGTATAATGATAAAATAACGACTGAGGTATTAGAAACGACAAGCACTGGACGAGTGAAAAAAATAAAAATAAATGGTGTAGAGTTAAATGGTCGTGATGTTGCGACTAAATTAAGTCTTCGCTCTAATTATTTTAGTATTGTTCAAAATGATAAGAATGTGACAATTACGACTAAAGGCTTTGGTCATGGAGTGGGAATGAGTCAATATGGAGCTTTAGGTATGGCAAAAGAAGGGTACACATATGATAAAATTTTAAAACATTATTATCAAGGAACAGAAATTAAAAAAATTTAGTATAATTTTACCTAATACGTTCAAACTTATAGTAGAGGTGAAATTATGAAGAAAGTAAAATTGAAAAAACCGGCAATATATGGAATATATGCTGGAATATGCGCGATATTACTTGCTGCACTTTACTATGTTGACTTTTCAAACTCAAAATTAGATAACGCCGTTAATGACGATGATTATCAATATGTTTCAAGATTGTTTGGAAGTGATGAAGTACCTGTGGTTAGTACACAGACAACGGTAATGCGTCCTTATACTGATTCTAATGTTAAGGTTGTTCAAAGTTTTTATAATTATCAAGGAACTGAAGAAGAACAAGAAAAATCTATAATAAATTATGAACAAACTTATATTCAAAATAATGGAGTAGCATACGGTGGCGTTGATGGTGGCTTTGATGTAATTGCTTCTTTACCTGGAACAGTAACTAGCGTTAAAGAAGATAAACTGTTAGGGACAATTGTTGAAATTCAAAATTCTGATAAAGTTGTTATGATTTATCAAGGGTTAACTGGTGTTTCAGCAAAAGAAGGCGATAAAGTTAATCAAGGTGATGTTCTTGGTAAAAGTGGAGAGACTAATATTAATAAGGATTTAGGTAGTCATGTTGTATTTGAATTTAAAATAAATAATACCTATGTTAATCCAGAAGAATATTATGACAAAAATATCAATGATTTATAAGAGCTTAGGCTCTTTTTGTGTTATAATATACTTTAAAATGATTGATAGGTGATGTTATGCATACAGTTATGGATAAAGTACAAAAGATTTCGAAAATTTTAGAAAGATATCCCGATGATAAAGTGGTTATATTAGATATGTTACAAAAAATTTGTCTAAATTCCGATGATGATCAAAGCGCACTTGAAAATATTATTAACTATTTAGTAGAGAAAATTCCTTTGGTTTATTCTAATCCAGCTACCGTCCAAATATATGCTGAAATGCTTGATAAGTCATTGGATGAAATGTTTGAACAAAAAGATGAACTTTTGGCATATTATACGGGAACCCTTTTATTAGAAGGGGCTTGTGATTCACCTTTGATTGAATATTCACTACTAGAAAGAAGAAAGAGTTTAGGTATGAAAATCGAAACTGCAGTTATGTCAGATGGTATTGCTGAAATTATTGAAGCGGGTCCAGATATGTATTATTTAAATTTTGGAGATACAGCTACTTGGATTTCGGTAGGAACATATGTTAATGATGAACTTTATACTACTTGTATATATAGTCGTTATGAATTTGAGTTAGTTTCTAAAAATTATAATTGTTATCAAATTGATAACATTTATCCATTTGAAGTTACAGGGAAAATTGGTAGTCATAATTTTCATTTATAAATTTATATCATCTTTAAATAATATATTTTAATTATTTGAAGGAAAAGTGTTTTGTTTGGTCTAATTATTTTACCCTTTTATATAATTTAGTAAAGGGGTAGATATGTTTGAAAAATGATATTGTTAAAAGAGTTATTAGTGAAGCTGAATACATGGTTAAAACGGGAAAGACGCTAAGGGAAATAGCGAAGGTTTTTATGGTGTCAAAAAGCACAGTACATAAAGATCTTAAGGATAGATTAAAATTAATAGATAAAAACTTATATGAACAAACGCAAAAAATTTTAAAATATCATATGGATATTAGACATATTAAGGGTGGTGAATCGACAAAAAAAAAGTATTTAAATTTGATCAATTAGCCTATTAAAACCCAGTATCATGTGATATAATATTATGGTAGAAAAAGGTGATAGAATGTTTTCAAAGGATATTGGAATAGATTTAGGAACTGCGAACGTATTAATTTATATAAAAGGCCAAGGAATCGTTTTAAATGAACCTAGTGTTGTAGCAATTGATGCTGATACTAAAAGGCCTTTAGCGGTAGGTACTGAGGCTAGAGAAATGCTTGGCAGAACACCTGGTAAAGTAAAAGCAATTAGACCAATGAAAGATGGGGTAATTGCTGATTTTGAAATTACGGAAATCATGCTTAATCATTTTATTAGAAAAGTTAATGGCCGTAGTTTTTTAGCTCGTCCAAGAATTTTAATTTGCTGCCCTTCTAATATTACGCAAGTTGAAAAAAATGCTATTAAAGAAGCGGCAGAAAGAACGGGAGCTCGAAAAGTATTTATCGAAGAAGAACCAAAAGTTGCAGCTATTGGCGCAGGTATGGATATTTCTAAACCAAGTGGGAACATGGTAATCGATATTGGTGGTGGAACTACGGATATTGCTATTTTATCTTTAGGTGGCATTGTAACTTCTTCATCTATTAAAATTGCGGGAAATGTATTTGATAATGATATTATGAAATACATTAAAGATAAATATAAGTTATTAATTGGTGATAGAACAGCTGAAGATATTAAATTTACAATTGGAACAGTATTCCCTGGCTCTTTAAATGAAAAAATGGAAGTTAGAGGTCGTGATTTGGTTACGGGATTGCCACATACAGTAACTGTAACTTCTGACGAAGTGGAAGAAGCATTACGTGAGAGCGTATATACGATAATAAATACGGCAAAAGCTGTTTTAGAGCAAACACCTCCAGAATTATCAGCCGATATTGTGGATAAAGGTATTGTTGTAACTGGTGGCGGGGCTTTGTTAAATGGTTTTGACCAGTTATTAGCTCATGAACTTAAAGTACCGGTGTTTGTAGCTGAAAGTCCTTTAACTTGTGTTGTTGAAGGAACAGGCGTTCTTCTTGATAATATTAACTTGATAGATAATAATAGTTTAAATTATTAAAAACAGGGTATGATATTAGCAGAACGGAGGAAATATTGTGGAAAAATCCAAAGGAGAAGCGTTAAAAGAAAAACTGTTTAATGAAAATAAAAATGGTTTTGAAGTAATTAGTGATGAACAAAAAAAGGCGATATTTACTTTTAACGATGAATATCTTAGGTTTTTAAATGCTTGTAAAACTGAAAGAGAATGTGTTTATTTTGCTGAAGATTTTTTAAAACATAGTGGCTTTGTAAATATTGAAAGCAAAGAGGAATTAATTCCTGGAGATAAGGTTTATTTCATTAATCATAAAAAAGCAATATATGCTGCTGTAATAGGTGAATCGCTATTAGAAGAGGGGCTTAATTTTATCGGAGCTCATATTGATTCTCCAAGATTAGATTTAAAACCTAATCCCTTATATGAGGATGGCGGTTTTGCTTTATTTAAAACGCATTATTATGGTGGCATTAAGAAATATCAATGGACGACTATTCCTTTAGCTATTCATGGCGTGATTGTAAAAAGAAATGGCGAAGTTATAAATATTAATATTGGTGAGGATGAAAATGATCCAATATTTACAATTACAGATTTACTTCCACATTTAGCATCTGAACAGCAGAAGAAAAGTTTGGCCAATGGGATTGCCGGTGAAGATTTGAATTTGTTAATTGGTAGCATTCCTTATAACGATGATAAAGTATCTGAAAAAGTTAAATTGAATATTTTAAATATTTTGAATGCTAAGTATGGGATTGTTGAAAGAGATTTTACAAGTGCGGAATTAGAAATTGTGCCGGCTTTTAAAGCACGTAGTTTGGGATTTGATAGTAGCATGGTAGCTGCTTATGGCCAAGATGATAGATCTTGTGCATATACAGCACTAAAAGCATTATCGACGATAGAAAATGTTCAAAAGACTGCTGTTATGATTTTGGCTGATAAAGAAGAAGTAGGTAGCATGGGTAATACTGGAATGGAATCACATATTTTTGAAGTGTTTGTAGCTGAGCTTTTAAATAAAACGGGTCAAAATGGTTATAACGTTTTAGATAGAACTTTGAGTAATTCGAAAATGCTTTCAGCCGATGTTACTTCCGGCAGTGATCCTACCTTTGCATCTGTTGATGAGAAAAATAATGCGGCATATTTAGGTAGAGGAATTGCTTTGGCGAAGTATACTGGTGCTCGCGGGAAAAGTGGAGCTAGCGATGCAAATGCTGAATTTGTGGCTTGCATTAGAAATATTTTAGAAAGTAATAATTTACTTTATCAAATGTCTGATATGGGCAAAGTTGATGAAGGCGGTGGCGGAACTATTGCCTACATTTTAGCAAATAAAGGAATTGATGTTATTGATTGTGGGGTTCCTGTTCTATCAATGCATGCGCCTTATGAAGTAACTAGTAAATTTGATATATATAATGCATATCAATTTTATAAGGCTTTTTATGAAAATTAGAATTTAAAGATATTGGGTTTAACTTTAGTTAGATAAATAACTAAAGTTTTTTTGTGACATTTTGGCCCCCAAGAATATTGGCATAGGGAGTATAATGAAGTAAAAATAGTAAAGCCAGATAAAATAAAGGAAGAAAAGAATTGAAATATAAGGAATAATCCGATATAATAAAAGTGAATAAAATAAAAGAAAAATAAGCAAAATAGAAATAGGGAGTGAGAGAATATGGAAAGAATGACAAATAAACAAAGAAATATAATAATAGGAAGCTTATGTGCCATAGTATTATTAATGGTAGTAGGATACGCTGCCTTTAGTAGTGTCCTAAATATAAAAGGAACAAGTAATATAACAAGTAGCTGGAATGTTGAAATAACCAATATTGAAGTATTTAAAAAAAGTAGTGGAGCATCAGATAATCCAGGAAGTCCAACCTATGATAATACTAATGGATTAACAGCAACCTTTAATACAAACTTAACAAGTCCAGGGGACTATGCAATATATAAAATAGAAGTAACGAATAAAGGAAGTTTAAATGCGGTACTTTCAAGTATAACTGAGCCAACGAGTAATAATGGCGATATAATATTTTATTTAAATAAAGATCAAAATAATGAAGATATAACCGATACATCAAGAATGATAACAACGAATGATATATTAAATAAAGCTGGAGATAGTAATGAATTAAATAAAGGATATGTATATGTAACAGTCTTATATAGAGATTACGAAGGACAAACAAATCCAAGTAATAAAACAGCAAGTGCGACAGTTACATTAAACTTTGAACAAAGTAGTAGCGAAGCAACACCACCAGTAATTTCAAATTCGAAAACAGTGTACTCATTTAATAATACAACATTAATTACTTTAGGGACATCAACAATAAATGATTTGGAATCAATTAAAACTGCTGAACCATATTATGAAAGTGCCGAAGAAGTAATGATTGCGAGTGGATTGACAATCTTCAATAAGTATACAGTAGTAGATGATGTAATAACTGAAGGCTATGCATGCCAAACATATGGAATACTAGAAGAAGCTGTATGTGTACAAGGAGGAGATGCTTCATATTATAATGATAACAAAACAGTATTAAATGAATTAAATAATAATTCTACCTTTAAAGATGCTTCGGGCCATTGTTCCTTCTCTTCGAGTGGCTCGGGCTGCGGTTTTGGCAATCTGAGCTTGGATGCTGATTCCAGCGACGGTGTTTTTGCTGTCGATGGTGATTCTTACGTCATCTGCTATGTCTACGACAATGGCAATGCGTATTGCGCTGAGTTGTTGCGGTAGTCCAGCTAAAATCTGGAAGTCTAAGCTTAAGCAAAGAGTATCAAATATATATTAAATATAACTAAAAATTAAACAACATATAAATTACAAATAATATAACTAGTACCATGATATATAAATTATTCTAACAAGAGAGGTAGTGCCAAAATGACTAGAAGGATCATGAGAAGAAAGCAAAGAAGTAGAAGAAAAAAAGTGATCATAATATCTACGATATGCTTACTATTTATTATGACAGTTGGTTACGCTGGTTTTCAGACGAATTTAAGTATAACCGCTAAAGGAAATATTAAAGAAAAAAGTAGAGTTATTAAAAGTTGGACAAGTACAATTAATGAAGACTTCCATACGGATTATTATAGAGAA
>CALVRM010000017.1 GCA_944358695.1 uncultured Bacilli bacterium
GAAGAATTTGATGATAATTGCTATGAATTAAGTATATTAAGATGGTTTAGAGATACATTTGTATCAAAAAGTGATATAGCACACTATTACGAAATCGCACCTACTATTGTTGATAACATAGAAAAATCAGAAGACAACGAAAATTTTTTTAATTACATATATGACACCGTTATTGCTCCATGTGTGAAAGCAATTGAAATGGGAGATTTTGAATTTGCTTATAAAAGATATAAAAATAGTATTTTATGTCTTGAAGAAGAATTTGGAACGAAAGAGATCAAAAAAGGACATATTAAATCTTTAGGAACAATTTACAAAACTAGGATGGCTTAAAAAATGTTGAAAAAATATTATATAGTTTATATAAGGGGTTGAATATATAAAGTTACTAGGAAAAAGTTGTTAAAAGATATTAATTTAGCAGATATAAGATTTCACGATTTAAATTTCTTTTATTGTACGTTATTTTTAAAGAATAATATAAGTGAAAAAGCAGTATCTAAACAGTTGGGACATGCGACAGAAATAATAAACGTAGATGTATATGAGAAAAACGAAGAAATCCTTACTGACTGTTTAGAAGAGCTGGAGCCCTTTATAGAAAGTATTAGACCTCGATTAAAAGGAATAGTGTATAGTGATTTTTCAAACGATGATAAGTTACTAAAACAACAAGAGCTTTTGGTAAGTGATTTGTTATTAGTTTGATGATTAAATAAGGCAAGATGATATCTATCAGTTCTCTTGTTTTTAAGTGTTAAAAATGGTAAAATTGATAGGTAATTTACTATTTAATTATGTTTAATATTAATTAGTTTTAAAAATTAAATTTGTGACTTTTATTCGTCACCAAGCAAAAAGTGGCGTATTAACCACAAGGTTAAAACTTTTTAGGCGAAATTTGGAGATGAATAATTTGATTAATAAGTAACAAAGTAATAAAGAATGGAGGTACTAAAAATGTTTGATTTAGTATCAAAATATAAACCTAGCGGTGACCAGCCTATGGCAATCGAAGAATTAGTTAGTGGAATAGAAAAGGGCAAGAAAAATCAAGTCTTGCTTGGAGCAACCGGAACCGGAAAAACGTTTACGATTGCTAATGTTATACAGAAAGTTAATAAACCAACATTAGTTTTGGCCCACAATAAAACACTTGCGGGGCAATTATATGGTGAGTTAAAAGAATTATTTCCAAATAATCGTGTGTGTTATTTTGTTTCTTACTATGATTATTATCAACCAGAGGCGTATGTTGCTAAAACAGATACTTATATTGAAAAAGATGCTTCCATTAACGATGAAATAGATGAATTAAGACATTATGCTACTTCATCGCTACTTAATCACCGTGATGTAATTGTAGTGGCTTCGGTGTCTTGTATTTATGGTATTGGAGAGATAGAAGAATACCGAAAAAAAACGCTTTCTTTAAGTCTTAATGAAACCGTCGATCGTGACGAAATTATCGAAAGACTAATTGAAATGTTATATGAGCGAAATAATATTGATTTAAAAAGAGGGACCTTCCGTGTTCGCGGTGATGTTTTAGAGGTAATTCCAGTTAACCAGCATTCTAAGGGCGTCAGAGTGGAATTTTTTGGTGACGAAATCGATAGAATTAGTGAGTTTGACATAGTTACGGGAGCTATTTTAACTAATAAGAATACAATAACTTTGTTTCCGGCTAGTCATTTTGTTACTAGTGAAGATAAGCTTAAATTAGCAATTGAAAATATCAAAAAAGAGTTAGAATTACAATTAGCAAAATTTAAAAAAGAAAATAAATTATTAGAGTATCAAAGATTAATGGAAAGAACAAATTACGATATTGAAATGTTATCTGAAACAGGTTTTTGCCGAGGCGTAGAAAATTATTCAAGGCATATAGCTTTAAAACCAGAAGGAGCGACACCAACTACGCTTATAGACTTTTTTGGTGATGATTATTTACTTGTTATTGATGAATCACATGTAACTTTACCACAAGTTAGAGCGATGTATAATGGTGACAGAGCTCGAAAAAGTGTTTTAGTTGATTATGGCTTTCGATTACCTAGTGCTTTAGATAATAGACCACTTAAATTTGAAGAATTTGAAAGTAAACTTGATAATGTTATATATGTTTCAGCCACACCTGGTGAGTATGAGCTTGAAAAAGCTAATCATAAGGTGGTTGAACAAATCATTAGGCCAACTGGACTATTAGATCCAACGATTACGGTTAAATCTACTAAAAATCAAATTGATGATTTAGTTGGCGAAATTCAAAAACAAAAAACTAATAACGAAAGAACATTAATTACGACATTAACTATAAGAATGGCGGAAGAATTAACGGTTTATTTAAAGAAACTTGATATTAAAGTAGCATATTTACACAATGAAATTAAAACTTTAGAAAGAACAAGGATTATTCGTGATTTGCGCCTTGGAAAATATGATGTGGTAGTAGGGATAAATTTACTTAGAGAAGGAATTGATATTCCTGAGGTTAGTTTAATTGCGATTATGGATGCCGACAAGCAAGGATTTTTGCGTAGTGAGCGCAGTTTGATTCAAACAATTGGAAGAGCTGCGAGAAATGCTAACGGCCGTGTTATTATGTATGCTGATTATATTAGCGAGGCGATGAATAAAGCGATTAAGGAAACTGAAAGACGCCGTGCTATCCAGGAAAAATATAATAAAGAACATGGAATTGTTCCTAGAACTATTGTGAAAGAAATTCGTGAATTGATTTCAAATAATCAAGAAGTAAAAGAGGAAAAACCTGAGAAACTTAGTAAACAAGAAAAACAGAAGCTAATGATTAATATTGAAAACGAAATGAAAGAGGCAGCAAAAAATCTTGATTTTGAAAGAGCAATGGAGTTACGCGATATTCTGTTTGAACTGAAAAGCGAATAATAAAAGATTGGAGTTATTATATGAACGAATATTTTACTTTAATTAAAAGTAGTGATGTTTTAGATATTTTATCCGGTAAAAAAACAGTCCAGCAATTACATGATGAAATTTATGGGTTGTTCGGGCGATTTTGTAGTAGTCAGGAAGAATTAGACAGAGAAATGTTGACTGTAAACGATTTATTTGAGGATTTTTCGAAAATGATTGAAAATTTAACAATGGAAGAATATGATGCGTTAAGTAAATATGGAAGTAAGATTGGTTCAACTTCATTTGAAATTAATGAATCTTTGCGTTTGAATTTACCTTTAAATTATGAAAATAGTCAAAAAATTAAACTGTTAGATAGCGCGATAAGTAAATTTAATTTATCAGAAGAATTAACCGTTTACCGGGCTTTGAACACTTCAGATATAAATTTTACTGACGAAGTATATATGAGTACTTCTTTGTCTTTAGAAGAAAGTTATGCTATGTTTAATGGATATGATGATATATTAGAAATTCATTTGCCAGCGGGGACTTCATGTATTTATCTTGAGTGGTTTAAAGGTGCTGGTGATGAAGCTGAAATGTTGCTTGCAAGGGGAACTTCATTAAATTTAGAAGGATTAAGAACAGATAATTTGTTTGGAAAAGATAAAAGAATTTATACATGCACAGCAGTTCAAAAATCTTACGATCCATCACCGATAAGTCGTTAATGTAATAATTTTAAATTTCTAATTTTTAATAAAACATGGTTATTATGATATAATGTTATTAGGTGGTTTTCATGAAAGAAAAATTCATTTCCCGGAAAAGACTTTATAAATTGTTCGATTGGGTTATTAGAATGATAGGTTATGCTTTGATTTTAATAGTTACTTCGATGATTTTTAGAAATACCCTTTATATTGATAATAGTTATTATGGTTTATGGGGACTTATTACTGCAATTATAATATATTTATTAAATAAAACGGTAAAACCTTTTTTGGTGTGGCTTACTATTCCTATTACAGGGGTGACACTGGGTCTTTTTTATCCTTTCATAAATCTAATTATTTTGAAAATTGTTAGTTTTATTTTAGCTCCTCATTTTCAAATATATGGTATTTGGTTTGCTGTTTGTGCTTCAGTATTAATATCAGGTATGAATATTTTAGTTGATTCTTTAGTGTTTAAGAAGTTGAATGAAAGGGCTGATTAATGATGAATCCGGTTATAGATTTAGGGTTTATAAGTATTCATTGGTATTCTGTTTTTTTGTTTTTAGCAATGATTATAGGATCTAAAATTGTGATCCAAGAAGGTAAAAAATGGAATATTTCTGAAGATTTTACATTCAATTTATTGTTTTTAACCATTTTGTTTGGAATTATTGGCGCTAGATTATATTTTGTTGTATTTAATTTCGATTATTATAGTCAAAATCTTTTAGAAATTTTACAGATTTGGAAAGGTGGATTAGCAATTCATGGTGGAGTAATTGCTGGTTTAATTGTAATAATAGTTTATACGAAAAAATATAAGATTAATACTTTAAGAACATTAGATATGATAGTTGTCGGACTTATTTTAGCGCAAGCAATTGGTCGCTGGGGTAATTTTTTTAATGGTGAGGCTCATGGTCCAGCAACAACTTTAGCTTATTTAGAAAGTTTACATTTGCCTGATTTTGTAATAAATGGAATGAATATTGGCGGAACTTATTATATACCAACTTTCTTTTTTGAATCACTATGGTGTTTGATTGGTTTTATAATTTTATTATTTTTTAGGAGAAGAAAATATTGTAAAATTGGACAAGTAACAGCTTTTTATTTAGTTTGGTATGGAATTGGTCGATTTTTTATCGAAGGATTGCGCACTGATAGTTTGATGTTTTCTTCACTTAAAATAGCGCAGATTGTATCATTAGGAATGATTATAATTGGTATTATTATTTACATTATAGTGACTAAAAAAGGTAATAAATTAGATAATTTATATAATGATGAAGGGAATGTTGAAAATGTTAACTTTTGATACTATTGTTATTGGAGCGGGCCCCGCTGGTCTAGCGGCTTCTTTGTATTTGAAAAGAGCAGGAATTGAAGTTTTATTAATTGATAAAGATGCCCCTGGCGGTCAAATGCTAAAAACAAGTAAAATTGAAAATTATTTAGGTTTTAAATCAATTAATGGAGCGGAGCTTGCTTTAAATATGTTTAACCATGTGAAAAGTAATGATATCCCATTTGAATTTTCAGAGGTGATTTCCGTCGATAAAAAAGGGAGTGGTTTTGTTGTAAAGACACCCGATAAACATTTTTCTTGTAAACATGTTGTTATAGCCACTGGGAGAATGCCTAATAAACTACATTTGCCTGATGAAGATAAAATACAAGGTGTAAGTTATTGTGCTGTTTGTGATGGGTCATTTTACAAAAATAAAATAGTAGGAGTTGTTGGCGGTGGCAATTCAGCATATACTAATGCTTTATATTTGTCAGATTTATGTGAGCAAGTATATATTTTTGTTCGTGGGGAAGTAAAAGCGGAAGAGGAGTTAATCAATCGCGTTCGTAATCGTGATAACATTGTTGTTTTGAAAAATACACAAATAATTAAATTAATTTCTGAAAATAATAAATTAAAAGGAGTTAATTTAGCTGATGAGCGAAAGTTAAAACTCGAAGGTTTATTTATCGCTATTGGAGGAAAACCTAAAATTAATTTTATTAAGAATATTGAACTTGAAAAAGAGTATATTAAGGTAGATAGTAAAATGCGAACATCTTTAAAGGGCGTATATGCTTGTGGTGATGTTATTTATAAAGATTATTATCAAATTGCGACAGCAATTGGTGACGGTGCAGTTGCAGCACTTAGTATAAAAGCAGGTGATTAGATGGAAGATATAAAAGTAGCCGTTTTGGGCGGTGGAACTGGTATGAGTGTGTTGCTTAGGGGACTGAAAAAATTACCTTTTGATATTTCAGCAGTAGTTTCTGTTTGTGATGATGGGAAAAGTACAGGAAGATTACGTGAAGAATTTAATATGCCGGCAATGGGTGATATTCGTAAAGTCTTAATTAGTTTGTCAGAAAATGCAGTGGAGGTTGGGAAGCTATTAGATTACCGCTTTAATACTTCTTCTGATTTAGATGGTCATGCCTTAGGTAATTTGTTATTGACCGGTGCTAGCGATATCACTGGTAATATGTCTGATGGGATTGAACTTTTAAATATTTTGTTAAAACTTAAAGGAAAAGTAATCCCACTTACTGAAGATAATGTTACTTTAGTTGGCCTTATGGAGGACGATTCTATTGTTGAGGGAGAACATAATATTACTGAAGATAATCGTTTTGTTAGAGAAGTTATGTATAAGGAAAAACCCCAAGTAAATTCGGAGGCACTTAAAGCTATTAGAGAAGCTGATGCAATTATTCTTAGTATGGGAAGTTTATTTACGAGTATTTTACCTAATTTGATTTGTGAAGAGGTGCAGCAAGAGATCGAAAAGAGTTCTGCCAAAATTATTTATGTATGTAATATTATGACACAACCTGGAGAGACTGATGATTTTTCCGTAAGCCATCATATTAAACTTTTAAATAAATATTTAGGAACACGGCAGGTTGATGCGGTGGTTGTCAATACCGGAACTATTTCCCGGGAAATAATTGAAAAATATTCGACAACAGAACAAAAAGATATAGTGGAAATTGATTATGAACAATTAGATAAATTGAATATTGATTTAATCAAGGATAACTATGTAATTCTTGAAAATAACTTAATAAGACATAATGCTTTAAAGGTAGCAACTGATATATTTTCTTATTTGATGGACTAGGAGTGATAATATGTCCTTTACGGGAACAGTCAAAGACGAAGTTAGCAAAATACAAATAGGTGAAGTAGAAAAAATTTCGGAATTATCTGGGATTGTTAGTGCAGGAGCTGAAATTTCAAATTCAATTATTGTAACGACTGAGAACAATAGTGTGGCTAGAAGGGTGTATACTTTATTTAAAGAAATTTACAGAATTAATCCTAAGATAATTGTCCGTAAAGGGTACAATTATAATAAGAAAATAAATTATATTTTAGAAGTTAAAAACAAAGTAGAAGTAATCTTAAAAGATTTGGGGTTACAAAATGGGTTACCATTATCTTATATTTTAGCTGATGATGAGCTTATTCGGGCATATTTGCGAGGGGTATTCATGATGTGCGCTAGTATTAATGATCCAAAAACCTCAAGATATCATTTAGAATTTAATTTAGTAAATGAAAAGTTAGCAATTTTCATAAGTAATCTTTTGAACGAATATAATTTAAATAGTAAACTTTTACACAGGGATACTAGATATATGGTTTATGTAAAAGAAGCTGAAAAGATAGGCGATTTTTTGCGAATGATAGGCGCTTTTAGAGCAGTTATGTATTACGAAGATATTCGGATATATCGAGATCATAAAAATATGACAAATCGACTTAATAATTGTGAACAAGCTAATGTGGATAGGGTAATAACAACTTCCAATAATCAAGTTAGTGATATAGAACTTATTGATAGTATAGGGGGTCTAGATTTGTTAGAAGAAAAAGAAAGAGAAGTTGCTGTTTATCGTTTGAAATATCGTGATGCTTCTTTATTAGAACTTAGTGAAATTATTAGCCTAGAAACGGGACATAAAATAACGAAATCTGGGTTGTATCATCGCTTTTATAAAATAAAACAGTTAGCTGATAAAATTAGAAATAATAACAAATAATATCCAACTTTAGTTAAACCAATAACTAAAGTTTTTTTTGTGACTTTTTGGCACCCAAAAATATTGACATAGGGGGGGGGGGGGGGGGAAAAATAAAAATAAAATTATAAAAAAAGAGAAAAATATAAGAAAAAAAAGGAAGAAGAAAAGAAAAAGAGATAAAAAAAAAAAAGTATACTATAACTAGATAAAAATCGACAAAAAAAATAAAGAAGAAAAAGTAAAATAAAAAGAAAGATAATACAATTGAATTGTAACGAGATATCCGATATAATATAAATATAAATCTAAAGTAGGTGCTGTATGAGAAGAGAAGCAAGAAAAAGAAATAAAATAATAATAGGATTAA
>CALVRM010000018.1 GCA_944358695.1 uncultured Bacilli bacterium
TCAGAAGAGGATGCAAGAAAGTTTGCTAATTTAGAGCAAAATCAAGATTTGTTTGAGAATTGGGCAAGAAATAATGGATTTTCAGAAGTAATTAATGACAGACAAATGGTAACTTCAGACGATGCTAAAGCCGTCTATATTGATTCGTTAAAATCAGCTGGGATGTCAGAAGAAGTTACCCCTAGTGCTTTTGCTATACATCTTTATGCTGATGGAAATAATCCAGTGTTTGAAACTTTAGAAGATGCAATGGCTTATGCTGCTGCACATCCTGAATTAGAAGAAGAGTGGACAAAAAATAATGAAGTACAAGATAATATAAAGGATGAATTTGATCCATCACATGCGCTTTCACCAGGGGATGAAATACCACCTGCATCAGCACAAATGGGTGAAAGTAAGCCGGCTAATGAAAAATTAACTACACGTTTTAAAGAGTGGTTTAAGAGGAATTGGAGGACAGTAGTGGCTTTAGCTGTTGGAGTAGTTGTAACTGCTGTGGCATTCGATGCTGTTGGTGGTTTTGATGCTTTAGCTCAAATGCTTAGTAATGGGTCACCGGTGTTGGAAAATTCAGGAACTAGTGTTGAGACAATAAATGCTGTTCAGAATTTTACTTCGCCAGGGCCAGAAATGTTTAATTCAAACGTTGATACATCACAACTGAATAATATATATAGTGATGCTTACAGCGCTTCAGCAGGGGTTAATGGGCTAAATTTTGATCAAAGTGTTGATCAAGTATATATTGGAGATTTCTTTAATCCTGAGACTGGACAATATGCGGGGGTAGATACTAGTAATCTGACACAGGAACAGGTCCAACAATTAATAAATGAAGGTTATGATATTCCTTTATATACGAATGATCCGAGCATGATGGCGGCAGATGGAAATACAATTGCTAATGCCAACGCAGCAACAGGATTTGGCGGACCTATGAGGTAGATTGGAGAATTATATGAATAATGAGGGTTATAAAGTAGTTAAACTAGCAGATGGAACGAAGTGGTTTGTTACTTCTGAAGTAGTATATCAAAATGGTAAATATCAATATATGATTGGCTTGAATGAAACTGAAGATGATTTTCTTGAAAAAGCACAAGTTATGAGAGTCTATCATTATCAAAATCAGGATTATTTTGATTTAGTTAAGGATCAAGAATTATTAAAAATTCTTGTGCCAATGTTAATGCCGGATGCTAAACCTTATATTGATAATCCAGATAAGCTTAAAGAACTAATGGAAGATTAGTTCTTTTCTATTGCATTGATAACGAGAAACTAGTATAATGATAATAGTAGGGGGATCTTTATGCGAGTAAATGATAAAGCAATAATGGAATATATGTATATGGTTGGTAAAAAGTTAACGAAGGAGGAACTGCGCAAAAAATTAGGCGTTTCTGGGGAATCTGATGTTGACTTTTTTAATTCACAAATTACTGTTTTAGAGGAATCTGGGCAATTATATTTAGATGATGATGGCTTTTATCATATTTTTGATGATCACTTAGTTTATTCGTATGGAAAAATATTTATTTCACAGCGTGGAGATGGATATGTGCGTGTATCCTCCGATGGTACAACGAAAAATTATATGATTAGAAATAAGGACTTAAATGGCGCGCTTCCTAATGATTATGTTCTTATTAGTGGTGGCGAAAAAGGTTATTATGGTCATCAATTTGCCGAAGTAGTAAAAATTTTAAAACGTAATAGCTTTAAAGAATTATTTAAATATATGGGTGATGGCTTATTTAGTTTATATGGAGTTAGATCGAATGTCAATTTTATGGTCAATAAAAGAGAAAGCGATAAACTAGGAATAGGGGCTTTGGTTTTAGCATCCGTTGGTAATAAAGTGGTAAGCATTGACGATGGAAAAATATTTTTTGATGGAAATGTGGAAAAGGTCGCTGGGCACTGTGATGATCCAAAGGCACAAATAATTGCGCTTGGTTATAAATATGGATTTGATCATAATTTCTCTAAAAAAGTATATAGTATAGTTGAGACTTTGCCTTCTTTTGTCAGTGAGAATGAACTTGATGGTCGCTGTGATTTAAGAGGAGAGAAAATCTTTACAATTGATGGCGCTGATACTAAAGATATAGATGATGCAGTTTCTATTACCAAAAAAGATGGTCATTATATAGTTAAAGTGAGTATTGCTGATGTTTCTTATTATGTTAAAGATCATCCAGAACTTGTCGAAGAAGCTATTAGAAGAGGCAATTCCGCTTACTTAGCTGATTCAGTATTTCCAATGCTTCCACATTCAATGTCTAATGGTATTTGTTCATTAAATCCAGGAGAAGATAGATTAGCTAAAACGGTAGAAATGATTTTTGATGAAGACGGTAGGGTTGTTTCTTCTACTGTTTATCGGAGTGTTATTAATTCTAAAAAGCAGATGCGCTATGAAGACGTTAATAGAATTTTTGCGGGTGAGCATGTAGATGGATATGAATCTTTTGAAAATGAACTGATGTTAATGCGTAAATTATCAAGAAAAATTAGTAAGAATCGTAATCATAAGGGTAGTTTAGTTTTTGGAAGCCGGGAAAATAAGATTAAAACTGATGGTAGTGGAGAAGCTTTGGATTTTAAAAAGTCGGTTCCTGGTGAGGCTGAAAAAATTATTGAGAATTTTATGATAGCAGCTAATATCGAATTTATAGATAATTTTGCTTATCTTGGTTATCCTTTTATTTATCGAGTTCATGAAGAGCCTGATAAAACTAAATTAAAGGCGACATTATTAATTTTAAAAGAGCAAGGGTTATGCACTAGTGCAGCGGTTGATGAATTGCTTAAAATTATTGAACTTGATAAAAAAATTAGACCACAGAATTTGTTTCCAATTTTGAATTCAATAAAAGATGAAACTTATTATGAAGCGGTCTCAACGCTTTTGTTAAGATCGATGAAAAAGGCTTTTTATTCACCTTGTGAGATTGGTCATTTTGGATTAGCAGAAGATAGTTATGCTCATTTAACCTCACCGATCAGAAGATGTTCAGATTTAATTAATCATATTGTTATGGATTATGCAATAGATCTTAATCAACATGCTGATGATGCTGTACAATCGGCTATGATTCTTAGTAAATTAGACGAAATTCAAAAACATATTTTAGGGATTTGTGAACAAATTTCTGAACGTGAAGTAGCAGCCGATGATGCTGAAAGAGAAGTTGAAAAACTTATGCAAGTTCAATATTTTATTTCCAATATTCGAGATTTTGAAGGACCAATAAGCGCAAGAATTCAAGCGATGAATAAGCTAGGAATGACGGTTATGGTTGATGATTTAATTACAGCTAAGGTAGATGCAGTTGATTTGGCTGATAATGGGTATTCGTATATGCAAGAAAGTCATACGTTTGTTGATAGTGCTAAAAAAGAAAAATTTACTTTGGGCGATGATGTATACGTGTTTGATCCAGAACCATCAATTGAAATGAAGAGAATTGAATATCATTCTATTGGCCATCGACCTGAAGATATTATGGATATTCAGAAACAAAGAGTTTATAGAAAAAGTGTTAAATTATAACGCTTTTTTTGTATTGTAAAGGGAAAAGAGTTGACACTTTTATGATTGTGAATCACTGTATATCTTTCTAAAATATTACTTTGGTTTTAGTAATAAAACGCATTCTTTTGTGTGTGAACAACACAAAAAGGGTGTCAAATAAAAAAATTAAAAATAAAACGGCGTGATTTAGTCTTTATCCGAACAAGGGTATGTGTTATAATAAAAATAGGTGGTTAATGTGCAGGATAAATTAGAACTATTATTGGAGCAGATTAAGCTTCCAAGTGAAACTCATAAATATTTTAAAAACGGAAAATTAAGAAAAATTATATGCAATAAAAATAAAGATAATTATGTATTTTTAATCGCGCTAGAGGCCGTTTTACCTTTAGGGGTTTTTTTTGATTTTAATAAACATTTAAAAGAAAGCTTTAAATGTGCGCAACATGTATCAGCGCAGTTTAATTGTTCTTCTTTTGCGGTCGAGGATGTAGCTGATTATTATAGATATTATTTAAAAGAATATAGTAAAAATGCTCCATTATTGGAAATTTTTGTTAATAGTAGTTTAGAACTTGATGAAAAACAGTTGATAATTGAAGTAGCTAATACAGCTGAAGAAATGAAATTTAGTAGTATTTTAGAAGACCTAGAAACGAAACTTAATAACGCGGGATTTGATATTAAAATAAAGATTATCATTGATGAAGAACGTTCAGAGGAGATTCGTAAAGAAATTGAACTTTCTAAAACTAGTGAAGTACCGAAAATACCTAAAAAGGAAAGTCCAATTATTATGGGAAGAGAAATTAAAAGTAAGGTTATGGATATAAGTAATTTGACTTTTGAGTTGGATGATGTGGTAATTGAAGCAAAAGTATTTGGCAAAGATTTATTTGAATCACCGAAAAGTGATTTTAAGATAATAACTTTAAAGCTTTATGATGGTACAGATAGTATGTATTGTAAAATTTTTTGCCGTGATTCTGAAGATTTTCATAAATTTGATAAGCGACTTAAAGAAGGGACTTATTATAAAATTAGGGGTTATACCAAAAATGATAAATATTCTGGTGAGATTGTTTTAAATGCTAGGGATATAAATACATCTTCTAAACAAGACGAAGTTAGAAAAGATGAAGCTGCGGAAAAAAGAGTTGAACTACATGCGCATACTAAAATGAGTCAAATGGATGGTATTACAGGCGCAAAGGATTTAATAAAAACGGCGTATGCTTGGGGACATAAGGCCGTAGCAATTACTGATCATAATGGTGTTCAATCGTTTCCTGATGTTTATCATACGGTTTGTGATATTAATAAGAAAAGTGAAGGTGAGCCATTTAAAGCTTTGTATGGTACGGAATTAACGTTGATTGATGATTCCGTCGATATTGTTTTAAGACCAACTGATGATGAATTACTTAAAACTACTTATGTTGTTTTTGACTTTGAAACTACTGGTTTTAATGCTGGTGGTGCTGACTCAATTATTGAGGTTGGAGCAGTTAAGATTTGCAATGGAGAAATCATTGATAGATTTTCGGAATTGATTGATCCAGGAAGAAAGCTGCCGGCTAAAATTACAGAGATTACTAATATTACTGATGAAATGTTAGCTGGTAAAGATAATGAAGAAATAGTAATTGGTCGTTTTAAAGAGTGGTTTGGTGATTTACCAGTGGTTGCCCATAATGCGAAATTTGATATTTCGTTTTTAAAAATGGCGTATGAAAAATATGGTCTTGGTGAATTTAATAATACAGTTATTGATACTTTAGAACTATCTAGGACATTAGATAATAATTTTGCTCGTCATGGGTTATCCGCATTAGTTAAGCGTTATGAGGTGCCTTGGGAAGAAGATGCACATCACCGTGCGGATTATGATGCGGAAGGGACAGCTTTAGTTTTTCATAAAATGCTTAAGAAACTAGAATCACGTAATTTTGAGAAAATTAGCGACTTAGATAAATTGGTGTCAAGAGATGAAATTTATAAATATGGTACGGCTTATCATGTTAATTTGATTGCTTTGAATAGAGTTGGATTAAAAAATTTATTTAAGATCGTATCGCTAGCTAATACTAAATACTTATATAAAACACCGAGAATCTTACGTAGTGAGATTACGAAATACCGTGAAGGATTGTTAGTTGGTAGTGGTTGTTATGAAAGTGAAATATTTAGGCAGGCTAGAAGCAAGTCTGACGAAGAGTTATCTAATTTAATTAATTTTTATGATTATGTGGAAGTGCAACCGATTGATGTTTATGATCATTTAATTCAAATGAATGATTTTGGTAATAAAGCAGAACTTATAGAACATCTTAAAAAAATTATTAGGGTTACTAAAGAAGCGGGTAAGATTATTGTGGCTACTGGTGATGTACATCATTTGCATCCTGATGACCGTATTTATAGAGAAATAATTGTTAATCAAAAAGTTCCAGGAGGCGGACGTCATCCACTTTCTAGAAAAAATATTACCCAAATACCTAATCAGTATTTTAGAACAACAGATGAGATGCTGGAGGCTTTTAGTTTCTTATCTGATGAACAAGCGCATGAATTAGTCATCGACAATCCAAATAGGATTGCAGATATGGCAGAGGTTATTGAGGTTATTATTGAAACTGGCGGTATTCCATTTGCCCCAAAGATTGAAAATTCAGTGGGACAAACTTTGGATTTGGTGTATGGGAAGGCTAAAGAAGTTTATGGCGATCCTCTTCCTTATTTAATTGAAGAGCGTTTGGCTAGTGAATTATATGGTGAAGAACCGTTTAAAATAATTAAAGAAGAAACATCTTCTGAGGGTTTATCAGAAGATGAGTATAATAAAATTATTTATAATAAATTACACGAACTGATGCTTGCTGGTGATGAAGCAGTTAAGGAATTAGTTGGTAATTATATTAGAAAAAAAAGCGATAAAGAATTAACTGTTGAAGAGGTAGATAAAGAAGTCAATTCTAAATTGACAGCAATTATTGGAGCAAATTTTGATGTTATTTATTTAATTGCGCAAAAGCTGGTTAAAAAATCAAACGATGATGGTTATTTAGTTGGTTCTCGTGGCTCAGTCGGTTCGTCTTTTGTAGCAACGATGATGGGAATCACTGAAGTAAATCCCCTTCCTCCGCATTATGTGTGCCCCGAATGCAAGCATAGTATATTTGAATTAGACGGAGAAGCTTTGGGCAGCAATTATGCAAGCGGATATGATTTGCCCGACTATAAATGTCCGAAGTGTGGTCATAAAATGAATAAAGATGGTCATGATATGCCGTTTGCCACTTTCTTAGGTTTTCATGCTGATAAGGTTCCAGATATTGATTTGAACTTTTCGGATTTAAATCAAGCAGCAGCTCATGAGTATACAAAAGTTTTATTTGGCGAGGATAATGTTTATCGAGCCGGAACGATTGGTACAGTAGCTGATAAAACAGCATTTGGTTATGTTAAGGGGTATTGTGAAGATAAGGGCATTATGATGAGAACAGCTGAAGTTGAACGTTTGGCTAAAGGCTGCACCGGTGTTAAGAGGACAACTGGACAACATCCAGGTGGAATTGTAGTTATTCCAGGATATATGGATGTCTTTGATTTTACACCTTTTCAATATCCAGCTGACGATGTAAATTCAGCTTGGCGTACAACGCATTTTGATTATCATGCTATCGATCAGGATGTTTTGAAATTGGATATTTTAGGACATTCTGGACCTACTAAATTACGGATGATACAAGATTTAACGGGTATTGATGTTACAACAGTACCACTTGATGATAAAGAAACTATGGAGATATTTGTATCTACTAAACCGCTTGGAGTAACACCTGATCAAATTATGTCCGAAGTTGGAACGTTAGGTATTCCAGAGTTTGGAACGCCCTTTACAATTGGCATGGTTAAAGAGACTAAACCAAAAACGTTTGCTGAACTTACTAAAATTTCAGGACTTTCCCATGGTACCGATGTTTGGAATGGTAATGCTAAAGATTTAATAGACAATAATATTGTGCCTTTTAGTGAAGTAATTGGATGTCGTGATGATATCATGGTTTATTTGATGTATCATGGACTTCCAGCAATTAGAGCTTTTAAAATTATGGAATTTGTTCGTAAAGGTAAAGCCAGTAAACTTCCTGAAGAATGGGCTGAATATAAAAAAGAGTTGCAAGAAGCGGGAATTGATGATTGGTATATTAATTCATGTGAGAAAATTAAATACATGTTTCCGAAAGCTCATGCAGTAGCGTACGTTATTAACGCCTTTAGATTAGCGTATTTTAAGGTTCATCGCCCAGGAATATATTATGCTGCGCAATTTTCAGTAGAGTATGTTGATTTTGATATCGAATCAATGATTAAAGGCTATGATGCCGTTAGACAGAAAATGGTGGAAATTATGGAAAAAGGATATAGTGCGACTAATAAGGAAAGCAGCATACTTGAATGTTTGAAACTTTCGTTAGAGGCTTTGGCACGTGGTATTACTTTTGGACCAATTGATATTAATAAAAGTGATGCTTTAAATTTTGTTTTAACTGAAGATGAAAAAACTTTAATTCCACCGTTTAGAGCAATTGATGGTCTTGGAGATGTTGTAGCTAAAAATATTGTAGCAGAACGTCAAAAAGCGCCTTTCCTTAGTATTGAAGATTTACAAAAACGAGCAAAAATATCTAGTACTTTAATTGAAAAAATGCGAATGATGGGCATTTTAGATGGAATGGATGAATCTAGTCAATTAAGTTTATTTTAACAACTGAATTGTTCAGTTGTTTTTTATAAAGAATAAATTGATTTTTGTGTACAATTTATTAAAGAAATTTAAAATAAAAATTTAACGAAAATTTCTTTTTTAAATATGATATTTTATGATAAAATTTTATAAATTTGTTGTTACGAAAAAATAAAAAAAGTGTTATAATGAAAAGGTGCTTTTAGAAAGGAGAGATAAAATGCCAAAAACAAAGAAAGAAAATTTTGTATTTGCTTTAATTATGTGTTTTTTTATGTGCGTTATTATGAGTGCTTATAATATGATTTTACACAATGGTCTTTCTGGCAATACACTTGTTATTTGGTTTAAAAGTTTACCGATTACTTTTATTGTAGCTTTTATTATTAGCTATTTTATAGTAAATCCCAATGCTAAAAAATTAAGTTTTATATTATCTAAAAATAAGCCACAACACACAGGCTTATTCATTACTTTATTCATGGTAATGGGAATGGTTTTACTGATGGGATTTTATGGAACTATTGTTTCTGTTGGTTTTAATTCACATTTTATGGTTAATTATTTAAGAAATATTGTATTTTGTTTTATATTTGCTTTGCCACTTCAATTATTTATAGTTGGACCGATTGTTAGAGGAATATTTAGCAAGATAGTGAGCCTTAAATATATGCAAACAGAAAATGCTTAGAGCATTTTTATTTTTTGGAATAGTTACTAATAATAAAGTCACTTAGATGTTTAAGTGACTTTATTATTAGTTTTTAGTATATGTTTTTCGATGTTTGTATTTTATTATATTTATAGTGATTTTAAGTTTATAGTATAAATAATTTGTTAAAGGTGTTATAATTATAAAAGGTGATACAATGAAGAAGATAATTTTGGTTGACGGAAATAATCTACTTTTTAGAAGCTATTATGCTACGGCTTATGCAGGTAATTTTATGAACAATAGTAAAGGTTTTCCAACTAATGCATTATTTGGTTTTACAAATATGATCAATAAAATAGTTAATGAGGAGCAGCCTGAATATATTATTGTGGCTTTTGATAAAGGTAAAACGTTTAGACATGAAAAATATGATGTATATAAAGATGGCAGAGTTGAAACTCCCAACGAACTTAAAATTCAGTTTCCTTTGGCTAAGAAATTACTTACAGCAATGGGAATTAAATATTATGAAATAGATAATTATGAAGCTGATGACATCATTGGTACTTTTAGTGAATATTGTAACAAGGATTCAGAGTATATTGGTACTATTATAAGTAGTGATAAGGATTTACTTCAACTAATTAGTGATGATGTTGATATTAAATTGTTAAAGCAAAAGGATTATATCAGATATAATAAAGATTCTTTTGAAAGAGAATATGGGATTAAACCAATTAATGTTATTGACTTAAAAGCGTTAATGGGGGATGCTTCGGATAATATTCCTGGTGTTAAGGGAGTTGGAGAAAAGACCGCTTTAAAATTACTACATGAATATAAAACTCTAGATGGGATTTATGAGAATATTGATAATATTTCTGGTAAATTAAAAGAAAAACTGTTAAATGATAAAGATAATGCTTATATGAGTTATGATTTGGCGACAATTGTCAAGAATGTTCCCGTGGAGATAGATATCAATGACATTAAAATTAAAGAGCCTAATATGGCGGAACTTAATCATTTATATGAAGAGTTAGAATTTTATTCTTTTTTAAAAAAGGCGAATAAAAAAGAGGAAAAAAAAGACTTGAAAATAGAAGTGATTAAGGATATTTCAGGACTTAAGATTGCTGGTGAAGTGGCAATTAGTTTAGAAGTATTTGGGGCTAATTACCATTTAGCGCCAATCTTAGGAATGGGTGTATATAATGATAAAAATAGCTATTTTATTCCATTAGAGGTTTTAAAACAAAATCCTGAATTTTTAAGGGAAAATATAAAATATACTTATGATGTTAAAAAGATTATAGTAGCGCTTAAGTATTTGGGAATAGAAATTGATAATGTGGTTTTTGATACAATGATAGCGGGAGCTTTGCTGGATTATAATGTTAAAGATGATATGGCTTATTTAGCAAATGAAATCGATTATAAATTAGATTTTTATGAAACAATATATGGTAAGTTTATTCATTTGAAAATGCCAAGTGAAGAAGAGATTATTAAAAGTACAGTTTTAAGAGCAAAGTTTATATATGAAACAAAAGAGTTTTTTGAGAATAAATTAAAAGAAGAGGAAGTAATTGATTTATTTCAGAAAGTAGAACTTCCGCTAGCGACAGTTTTAGCGGATATGGAATTTACTGGAGTTAAGGTAGACTGTGATAAACTTTTAGAAATGGGCGAAGATATCAAAATTAAATTAGAACTTTTGACCAAGGATATTTATAATATGGCGGGCCGGGAATTTAATATATCTTCACCACAGCAATTATCAGAAATATTATTTGAAAAATTAAATCTTCCACATGGAAAGAAAAAAACAAATGGTTATTCTACGGCGGCTGATGTTTTGAATAAAATTCGTGATAAGCATCCAATTGTTGACAAAGTTTTAGAATACCGCGGATTATCTAAATTATATAGTACTTATATTGAAGGATTATTAGGTTATGTACATAATGGTGAAATTCATACTATTTATACACAAAATTTAACGAGAACGGGGCGTTTATCTTCTGTGGAACCTAATTTACAAAATATTCCAATCAGAGATGAACTAGGACGCTCAATAAGAAAAGCTTTTGTGCCGGCAAATGATTATATTTTAGGTGCTGATTATTCACAAATAGAGCTTCGCATTTTAGCGCATATTGCGGTGGTGCCAGCTTTGGAACAAGCCTTTAAAGAAGATAAGGATATTCATGCGAAAACAGCAAGTGATATTTTTGGTGTTCCGATGGAATTAGTTACTCCGGAAATGCGCCGAGTAGCTAAGGCGGTTAATTTTGGGATCATTTATGGAATAAGTGGATTTGGCTTAGGGGAGAATTTAGATATTAGAGCAGTTGATGCTAAGAAATTTATTGATACTTATTTAGAAACTTATCCTGGAATTAAAGATTATATGGATAAAACAATTGCAGATGCTAAAGAAAAGGGATATGTCCGAACCTTATTTCACCGTAAACGTAATATTACAGAGCTAAAAAATCCGGTTTATATGATTAGGCAAAGCGGGGAACGAATTGCTTTAAATACCCCTATTCAAGGAACAAGTGCTGATATTATTAAGTTAGCTATGGTTAAAGTTTATGAAGCCTTTAAAGAGCGAAAGTTAAAGAGTAAGATGATAATTCAGGTACATGATGAATTAATTTTTGATACATGTAAAGACGAGCTTGAGGAAGTAAAACAAATTGTTAAAGATGTTATGGAAAATGTTTATGAATTAGAAGTTCCATTAAAGGTTGATATTAATTATGGGAAAAATTGGTTCGAAGCTAAGTAGGAATGAATATAATATATAAGGTGGTTAAATGGATAAGGTAACTAAGGTTTTATTACATAGCTTTTTGATTAATGTTGGACTTGCTATTATTAAAATTATTTCAGGAGTAATTGGTGCTTCAGGAGCACTTATTGCGGATGGTATTCATTCTTTAAGCGATACAATAACTGATGTATTTGCTATTTTTGGTAATCGATGGTCGAGAAAGCCGGCTGATGAAAAGCATCCTTTTGGGCATGGCAATATTGAATATATAACTTGTATTATAATTGGCTTTGTTGTGTTTACGATGGGAATTACAATTATATGTAATGCGTTTACGGAAGAGAAAATTATCCCAAGTGTTTATGCATCAATTATTGGGATAGTGGTTATTATAGCAAAATTTGTCCTAGCTAAGTATATTTTAAATCAGGGTAAAAAGTATAGTAGTAATATTTTAATGGCTTCCGGTAATGAAAGTTTTTCAGACGTTATTAGTTCGGTAGTAGTTTTGCTTTCTATTTTAATCGCGCAACTAGGCAATTTTTATAAAGTATTTATTTATGCTGATTCTTTGGCCATGATATTTGTCGGGCTATTGATACTAAAAATTGCATATAATATACTTAAAGATAATTTTAGTGGCCTTTTAGGTGAACAAGTAATAGATAAAACTTATACGATGTCTTTGGAAAAAATTATTATGAATCACCAAGAAGTGAAAACAGTCGATAAGTTAATAGTTTTAAAATATGGTCCACTATTTAATGTTACTTTAGAAGTAAGTATGGATAAGGATATTATTTTGAAAGATGCTCATGCGATTTTAGAAGATATAGAAAATGAGTTAAAAAGTTTTGATAATCGTATTAGTCATATTATTATTCATATTAATCCATATGAGAGTTGACTTCGATTTGAAGTTGTGTTAATATGAAGATATAAATCGTTGAGAAGGACTAGTAATATAAGTAGATATTTATAGAGAATTAGTGGCTGGTGAAAACTAATAATGGAACTTATATGAATCTACCTTTGAGTGGAAATTAATCATTTCTCGGTTAAGGCCGTTATTTTAATTAAGACTATGTTAGGATGGTACCGAATTTTAGATTCTCCTATGACATGGTCTTTTTGTTTTTTTGGAGGGTATTATATGGAATCCTTGTTAATAATTATAGAAGAATTAGAACGTGAAAAGACAAAACTTTTGAAAGAAAAAGAAAATAACGAATTGTTACTTGACCATATTTCGAAAAAAATACGTGAATGCGAAGATTTGATTATGGCTAGTAAGTTTTCTATTTCGCTTTATAAAAGTCAAATAATAAGTTATAAGCGACTTTTATCGTTGAAAAGAGAGGATAACAATAATTTATTTTTAGTTTTTAGCGAT
The DNA here is from genome assembly GCA_944358695.1 of uncultured Bacilli bacterium. Classification (GTDB taxonomy): domain Bacteria; phylum Bacillota_I; class Bacilli_A; order RF39; family UBA660; genus Coprosoma. Next base: position 13,125 of record CALVRM010000018.1, read on the forward strand.
AGTTTAGTTCCTTTTTATGAAAGAAATATTGATGATTTTCAAACAAAGCTAGCTAAGGAACAACGGGCCCAAAAAAGATATGTGGTGTGCCATAGCTATTGGATAGAGCAAAAGGAAAACTATATTGATCGTAATTTGGAAATTGATAAAGAAATTAAAAAAATAAATGAGGATATTAGCAGTTATCAAGTTCCTGAAGAGCCAAAGATATATATGTTAGGGGGAATTAAAAGTGTAAAAACTGGAAAGTTGGAAGACTAAGAAATTAGTTGTCTTTAAGTAGTTAATTTTGGAGATAAAAAATATAGAAAGAAGGTTATATAAATGATAGATATTAAGTTAATTAGAGAAAATAAAGAGTTAGTAAAAGAAAATATAAGGAAGAAATTTCAAGATCATAAATTACCACTAGTTGATGAAGTATATGATTTAGATCTTAAAGCTCGTCAAGCTAAAAAAGAAGGCGATAGTCTAAGGGCGCTAAAAAATGAAAAAAGTGCTTTAATTGGGGATTTAATGCGTAATGGCAAAAAGGAAGAAGCGGAAAAGCTTAAATTAGAGGTCAGTGGTTACAATGAAAAAATTGTTGAATATGAACGAATCGAGGAGGATGCTAATAAGCAAATTAAAGAGAAAATGATGGTAATTCCTAATATTATTGCTGATGATGTTCCACTTGGAGAAGATGATACTAAAAATGTCGAAAATGAAAAGTTTGGTGAGCCTTTTGTACCGGAATTTGAAATTCCTTATCATGCTGATATATGTGAGAGATTAAATGGACTTGATAAGGCAAGTGCTGGCAGAACAAGTGGAAATGGTTTTTATTATTTAATTGGTGATATTGCTCGTTTACATTCGGCAATGCTCAGTTATGCTCGCGACTTTATGATTGATAAAGGATTTACTTATGCCATTCCGCCTTTTATGATTCGTAGTGATGTCGTTACAGGTGTTATGAGTTTTGAAGAAATGGATGCGATGATGTATAAAATAGAAGGTGAGGATTTATATTTAATTGGCACTAGTGAGCATTCAATGATCGGTAAATTTAAGGATCAAATTATTAAAGAGGAGGAATTACCGATTGCGATGACGTCTTATTCTCCATGCTTTAGAAAAGAAGTTGGGGCTCATGGGATTGAAGAAAGAGGCTTATATCGTGTTCATCAATTTGAAAAGCAAGAGATGATTGTTTTATGTAAACCAGAAGAAGGCATGCAGTGGTATAATAAAATGTGGCAATATACAGTAGAGTTTTTTAGAAGTTTGGATATACCAGTGAGAACTTTGGAATGTTGTAGTGGTGATTTGGCTGATTTAAAAGTTAAATCTTGTGATGTTGAAGCTTGGAGTCCAAGACAACAAAAATACTTTGAAGTAGGTTCTTGTTCTATTTTAGGCGATGCTCAAGCTAGGAGATTAGGAATTAGAATGAAAACAAGCAATGGAAATGAATATTTGACGACTTTGAATAATACTGTTTTGGCAACACCTCGTGGATTAATTGGTTTTATTGAAAATAATTATAATGAAGATGGTAGTATAAGCATTCCTGAGGTTTTAAGACCTTATATGGGAGGAAAAGAAAAAATCGAAGCTAAATAGGCTTCTTTTTTGTGATAATAATTAATATTTTACTGTTTTTGACATTTAACTTTTATAAATTTGAAGGGAAGTTTAATTATATTTTTAAATTGTGATATGATAAGAAATAAGGAGGATGATATTTTGAAATGTGTAGCTATTAAAGGTGTCAGAGAGTTTGAAATAAAAGAAATCGAAGAACCTGTTTCAGCTAATGGTCAAGTAATTGTGAATATTCAAAAGGCGGGAATTTGTGGTTCCGATATTCATTATTGGTTAGGTGGTGAACCTAAAGGGTTGGTAATGGGCCATGAATTTTGTGGAACTGTAACTGATCCTGGAGACCGCCAAGACTTAAAAGTGGGGGATCGGGTTACAGCTTTACCAATTTCACCTTGTGGTCATTGTAGGGCATGTAAATCTGGTAACGTTCAGTATTGTGTGGAAACTTGGTTACACGCTGAAGGGTTATCGTTAGATAATCCAGGTGCTTTAGCGCCTAAAACAGCAGTAAGATCTGATATGGTATTAAAAGTTCCAGATAATGTAAGTGATGAAGAAGCGGCGATGGTAGAACCTACGGCGGTTGGTCTTCATGCAATTAATTTAGCTAATATTAAAATAGGCGATAGCGTGTTAATTATCGGTGGTGGAATTATTGGTTTAGTATCTGCGATGTTTGCGAAAAAGGCTGGGGCTTCTTATGTGGCGATATCAGAAACAAATGAAGCGCGCGGAAAGAAGGCAATAAGTTTAGGCGTTGCTTCTGAGTGGTTTGATGCTAGAGATGAAAACTTAATTAATAAGCTACTAGCTAAAACTAATGGTGGTTTTGATGCGGTTATTGAGTGCTGTGGTAATGCTCCGGCAGTTAGTTCGAGTTTTGCAGCAGTTAAACCGGGTGGTACGGTGGTTTTAGTTGGAGTAGCCACAGAGCCAATTACTATTCCAACGGTAATTGCCGTAATGCATGAAATAACAGTACAAGGGGCAATTGCTTATACTAAAGAAGAGTTTACGAATTGTTTGGAATTGATCGCTAAAAAGGAAATTGATGTTATGAAATTTGTCGATGATGTTGTCAATTTGGAAGGTGTACAAAACGCTTATGAAAGATTAACTTCAGGCAATGATTCAGCAGTTAAAATCTTAGTAGATCCTAATAAATAAAACTTAAAATAATGATTTTAGAATAAAATGTATCCGAATATTGAGAGGATACGTTTTTATATAGAATTATTTGAAGAGTTTAACGTTAAGTTTAGTTTAGAAATAACTGATAATAGAAGAACTATTAAATATGGCCTATTAGTATATTTGCATGTTGAATCGTTTTTTAAAAAATAATGTTGTATAATTGGGCCAATCATTTTTACTCACGATTAACACCAACATTTTCTATGAAAATATAATATATTTAAAAAGAATAATTAATCATCTTGACTATTTATTCTTTATATTACAATATACTAATTTTTACGTTATCTTCCTTTTGTATTCCTTATCTTCACTAATTCTTTGACTGTGCTTATAAATTCATCAGCAACATCTTCTTTGACCTCAGCTCCTGTATCACTTAAATCAGCTTTTTCTATACAAACATTAGTAAAATCTTTACCACTTAAATCTAAACCAGATAAGTTTGTATTCTTTAAACTTTTGTACTTAACTGTTTGCGGATCTATATTGGCATTTGTATTACTTAAATTAGCGTGTCTTATGTCAACACCAGAAAAAATTTTACCACTTAAATCTAAACCAGATAAGTTTGTTTCATATAAACTATTATACTTAACTGTTTGCGGTTCTATATTGGCATTTGTATTACTTAAATTAGCGTGTTTTACATCAACACCAGAAAAATCTTTATCGCTTAAATCTAAACCAGATAAGTTTGTACCCCATAAACATCTGCTATCAACTGTTTGAGGATTTATGTTGGCATTTGTGTAGCTTAAATTAGCTCTTGCTATATTAACAGCAGTAAAGTCTTTCCCTCTTAAATCTAAACCAGATAAGTTTGTTCCGAATAAACATTTGTCCTTAACTGTTTGCGGATCTATATTGGCATTTGTATTACTTAAATTAGCGTAGTTTATATTAACATCATTAAAGACTTGGCCACTTAGATCTACACCAGATAAGTTGGTGCCTTCTAAACTTCTGCCATCAACTGTTTGAGGATTTATGTTGGAACTTGTGTAGCTTAAATTAGCTTTTGTTATATTAACATTAGAAAAATCTTTATCGCTTAAATCTAAACCAGATAAGTTTGTATTCTCTAAACTTTTGATAAAAACTGTTTGTGGATCTATATTGGCCCCTGTATTACTTAAATTAGCTTTCGTTATATTAACATCAGAAAAATCTTTCCCACTTAAATCTAAACCGGATAAGTTTGTTCCATGTAAATTTTTATTATAAACTGTTTGCGGGTCTATATTAGCATTTGTATAACTTAAATCAGCGTTTTCTATATCAACACCAGAAAAATCTATTTCCGATAAATCTAGTTTTCTTAATTCACTTACAGGAAAGGCTACGCTTAATTTGCTGTAACTAATTATTCTACTGAAAATTACTTGCTGTAATATGTCAGTGTTTAACTTAATTCTTTCGTAGTTGTAATTTTCATCATAAGCCCTTTCAACATCAAATTCTGGAATTTTTTGTAATTCTTCTTTTAAAGTTTTTCTAATTTCTTCTATCTGTATTTCGCTAAGCACTATAACCACTCCTAACTAATTAATCCTTTACCTTTGCAAAATAAAATAATATTACCTAACAAGAAAAAAGCCTTTTCCAATAATTATATCTTCCATTTTTCTATTAATTTTATCTAAACATTTCTGATTTAATTTCAAAATTCACTCTTTTTTCAGTATGTATTTAGAATATATTTTACATCAAAAAAATATATTTTCCAATACCTTTTTATCATTTTGTTATTTTATTTTGTACTAGTTGCATTTGACCAAAATTTAATTTTTAATATTGATCTATGGCTGAAAATACCAAAAGAGGTAATTTATTTAAATCTTTTGTTGTTAGAGCGGATCATTTATGTATAAATGGTTTCAATTAGTTTATTGGAACAGGTATGGTAACATTTACCTTTTGTTTCTTTTTTTGATAATAAAGATAACCTGAGTTTTCTTTATCTAATTTTATAGATAAAATAATAATATTATGACTACAATTAAATAAAATTTTTCTGGCATATTTGTTTCCCCTTTTAGAAACGAGGGTATGATAATTCATTTAATTTTGTATAAATATCTTCTTTATCATGAATACTTCTTTTCTTGGTTTAACGCTTAGACCTAAAATTATCTTGTCATGCGATTTTATATGGATTAATCTACCTAAACGCAAACCGAAATTTTTATCATAAATCAATGAATATTTTTCATCAATTTACATCTTAAAGTATACATGATATAATTATTAAGAAAGGAATTTTTTTGTTAGGTAATGCGATTTTATTTCGCAAGAGTAATAAATAATGTAGCGGAAATTATAGACATTTAATTGTCAGATGTTTGACAAAAATGTTTTTGATTAAAATTGCTATTTTGCAAAATTATTACTGCCACACATTGTAAGTAGGAGGTTTATTTATGCCGGAATTACCAGAGGTTGAGACTGTCAAGAATACTTTAAAAAGACAAGTTTTAAATAAGAAAATAGAATTAGCTAATATATATTGGAATAACATTATTGCATTTCCGCAAGTTTCTGATTTTAAAAGATGCGTGCAGAATCAAAAAATTAATAATATTTTAAGGCGAGGCAAATGGTTAATGTTTGAGTTAGATGATTATTTTCTTTTGTCACATTTAAGAATGGAGGGAAAGTATTTTATTCGAAATGTAGGCGATGAAAGAAATAAGCATGAACATGTAATTTTCCAGTTTGACGATAACACGGAACTTCGTTATCATGATACTAGAAAATTTGGGAAAATGTATTTGGTAGATAAATTAACAGCATATAGTGTTAAACCTTTATGTGAGCTTGGGCTTGAGCCTTGGGATGAAAATTTAACTGTGGAATATTTACGCGAGAGATTAAGAAATAAGCCGATTAAGTCTGAACTTTTAGATCAAAGTATTATTGTTGGTATTGGAAATATATATGCTGATGAGATATTATTTTTAAGTAAAATTCATCCTAATAGATTAGCGACAAAGCTTAGTGACAAAGAATTATCGGATATTATAAAATATACTAAGGTAACTTTGGAAAAAGCGATTGAGCTTGGTGGTACAACGGTAAAAAGTTATACATCAAGTGAAGGAGTACATGGTAGATTTCAAAATGAATTGTTAGTTCATACAAAAGCATCGTGTCCTATTTGTCATAAAGATATAGTTAAAACAGTAATTGGCGGGCGAGGCACTTATTATTGTCCTTCTTGCCAAAGTGAACATTAAAAAGATAAAGTTATTTAATAATGGGTTTATGTTTATATTCCATTAAGGTTAAATTAACTTTATCTTTTTCTTTAGCATAATAAATATAACTTACTTTCATTTCAATTTCTAACATTTTGTATTTATTGGTGTATCCGGTAATAATCGGTAAAGCTGATTCTTTTTTTGCTTGTTTTAAGTATTTTTGGCCTTGTTTATTGAAACCTAAAACACGAATATATTCTGGTTCTCTAAAGGTTTTCGCATCTTTTTTAGTAAAGCCACAAAGGATATTAGTAAACATGCGATTTATTTTGTTATAAGTGTATCTTTTGGTTTTTACTTTAGTAATTAATTCTGCGAGACTAGTTGCTTCAAAAATGTATTTTTTAATACGATTTTCTATTCCTTCGTCGACATTTAGATATTGATTTAGGTTATTTATTTCACTAATTATTTTATATTTTAGAAGGCTAAAGTATTGTTCATTGAAATGCATGTTATTTTGAAGTGCTTGATATGTTTCTTTTGGAACATATTCTTTGATGCTTTTATGATGTTTAATAGCTTCTCTAATACTGGTAGCGGAAGTTATTTTGCTTTTTAATTCTTTACTATGGTAGTCATTGGTTCTTTGAATAGTAATAGGAGTAATCTTACTACCATTTAGCTCTTTAATATAGCTTAGGCCTAACAAATCATTTGGACTATCTATTTTTATTTTTGTTAGACTATGAACAGCTTTTGATAAACTGGTTGGATAGCTAATACCACTATTCATATATTTTTGAACTAATTTATTAAATTGTTTTGTTTTTTGCACTTTAGCTATTTTCTTTAATTCTATTGGGGTTAAAGTCTCAGTACCAAAGACAATTTTGTCAACATTAAGGTTTTTTAAAATTGTAATAGCACCATGGGCAAAAATATCAGCTGATTGGATACTAAAAACGAATGGAAGTTCAATTACTAAGTCGACATAGTTTAAAGCTATTTCGGTTTTTTTCCACTTGTCAATGATACTAACATCACCTCTTTGAGTGAAGTTTCCACTCATAACTAAAATTATTGTGCTGTCAGGAGCTATTTCTTTAATTTTATTTATGTGATGAATATGCCCATTATGAAAAGGGTTATACTCACAAATTATTCCAATACTTTCCATTGTTACCTCCTTTATTATTGGTAAAAAAATATGTTTGAATTAACATATTTTATTTTTTTCTAAATATAAGACGTTAGGGTAGCTATAGTTTAAGATTTTATCCAAATCTTTAGTGCTAATTTCGGCTGACATATCTGGAACACCAACTGAACAAATAAAAGCATCATAGTCTAAAACGACTTTATCAACAATTACAGTGTCAACAATGTCGTTAATGTAACCAAAAGCAGCTACGCTACCAGGAACACAGCCAATAATTTCAGTCATTTCGTCGCTACTGACAATGTTAACTTTTTCACCAATTAGACCTTTGATTCTTTTAGAATCTAGTTTTTGATCTTCAGTAGTTATATAGATATAAAATTTACCTGATTTTCCTTTAACAAACAAACTTTTAGTTTCTTTACCAGTCCATCCTAATTCTTCATCTACTTTAGCTGCAATTTCAAAATTTAAAATTGGTTCATGGCTTGCTAATTTGCAATCGATGTTTAATTTTTTTAATATGTTTAAAATATTTTCTTTTAACTCTTCTTTTTTCATATTTATCACCTATGATTATTATAACATATTTTAAATTTTCATTTTACATTTTTGCGAAAAAAGTAGGTCTATGGAGAATGTTACTATAATAATTTGCTTTATAAAGACTTTTCGTATATAATGTTAATGCGAGGTGATGTTATTGCAGATCGATATTGCTAATTTACATTCAGGTTTAGAGAATTTTATAACTATTGATGAAACATATTCTTTTGATAAGGAAATGTTAAAAGATACAGAAATTACCGCACTTAAAGATGTAAAAATCGTAGGTGATATTACTAAAAATAGTTTAGATGAATATATTATAAATGTAGTAATATCAGGGATAATGGTGTTGCCATGTGCTTTAACGTTAAAGCCGGTTGATTATCAGTTTGAAACGAATATTTCAGGTAATTTGGCTGACGTTTTTGAAGAATTTGGAGAAAATTACGAAAACAATCAAAAAACTATTGATATTTTGCCAATAATATGGGAAAATATATTAATGGAAATTCCCATTAGAGTTATTAGTGATGACATTAGTGGTGTAAAAACGAAAGGTGATGGCTGGGAATTAATTACCGATGATGGTATGGGTAATTCTAGCTTATCAAAACTGAAAGACTTATTATAGGAGGTGTGAGAAATGGCTGTACCAGCTAGAAAAGTAAGTAATACTAGAGGTAGAAAACGTCGTACACATTATAAAATAGATGAAAAGACCACAACTAAGTGTCCTAAATGTGGCGCTGACGTAAAACCACATAGAGTTTGTAAAGCGTGTGGAACTTATAAAGGAAAAGAAGTTATTCAAATTGAAGAAGAAACAGCATAGTTTCTTTTTTTTTGCTGATAAAGAATAAGGGGTTTTTGAGATAACTTTTCTTAGAGGAAAACAATTGGATAGTTCAGACATTTTGAAAAAAATTCACAATAGCTGTGAATTTTAATTTGTATAACGCATATTTTCATTTGAGATATTAAAGATTAAACCCATTGCCAGCATATAGCTTAGTAAGCTTGATCCACCGTAACTGATAAATGGCAGAGTTATTCCGGTTATTGGTAGTAAGCCAAAGGTCATTCCAATGTTTTGAATTTGTTGATAAATGAGCATTCCAGCTACGCCAGCTATAATATATTTATTGATTAATTTATTGGTTTTAACAGCCATCATAATAAGCCTGATATCAAAGAAAGCAATGAGTGCTAATAAAAGAACTGAACCGATAAATCCAAAATGACTTGAAAAAACAGCAAATATAAAGTCTGTTTGCGCCTCTGGAAAGTAAATAGGATTAGTATTCCAACCGTGCCCAAATAGACCGGCCGAGCCAATTGCGCTTAAGCTGTTTTCCAGTTGAAATCCACTTTGATTAGACCAATCTAATAAACGATCAACTCTTAGAAAGAAGCTTGTACCAAAGATTTTAATGAATAAGTCTTGGCTAATGAAATAAACGCCAAGTATGAGAGCAATCGTAATACCAATAATACCAAATAAGATGGCAAACCACCTATATCTTATACCTGAGACAAATAGCATAACTAAAGTAATTAATAGATAGATTAGAACGACACCGGTATCGGGTTGCATGAAAGTAAGGATGCTTGGTATTAAAACGATTAACCCGATTTTAATTAAAAAATAAAGTTCTTCTCTAAGGCTTGGATTTGGAAAGTCTTCATTAAATTTGGCAATTAGTGTCGCATTAGTGATTATTAGTATTATTTTCATGAATTCTGAAGGTTGAATGGTACCAATTCCCTTTATTTCATACCAACAGGTGGCATCATTAATGCTGACTCCGAAAAAGAATAGTCCAATTAGAGCGATAATACCAACGCCATATAGAAACCAAGTTATCCGGTAGATCCAACTATTACCAATAGTCATGACTAGATAGGCAAGAATAAAGCCAGCTATATACCACATTGTTTGTTTGATTACCAGATTGTCCATATGACTTGGTAGAATACTATTTGCCCCATAAAGGGTTATAATACTGATGATAGCGAACAAAACGATGGGGATTAATATTGTTTTATCTACTTTAAATTTAGAAATGTTTTTCATGTTATCACCATTAAATATAATACACTAACTTACTTAAATATACAATTATTATGAAAAAAGTTTTAAAAAAATCATAATTTATAGTATAATAATATATGGTGATAAAATGGTTTGGCAATATATAATAATTATATTAGTATTGATTTTAATTGCGTTTGCTATTGTAAGATCTAAAAATAAAGATTTTAAATTAGATGCGAATAAATTAGTTCAGTATTTAGGTGGTAAAGCGAATATTATTAATTATGAGGTTAATAATTCACGCTTTGTTGTTAATTTGCATAATATCTCTTTAGTAAACAAAGAAGCCATTCAAAAAATGGGGGCTCAAGGGATTGTTGAGATTGATAATCAACTTAAAATCATCTTAGGTGAAGAAGCAAAACAATTAAAAAAATACATTGATGATTTAAAAGACTAAATGGTCTTTTTTTTGACACTTTTTTATGTAAAAATGCAATTTTCCCTTTTATTCGACATTTTTTGACATCTTATTTTTTTAAAATGATAATGAGGTGATTGTTGTGGAAGTGTTTGATAATGTATTGATAAATGTTTTGCAAATTGTAGTTCCTTTTGCGATTTATTTATTTTATGTTGCTTATAAGAACATTGATGATGATAGAGAAAATGAATTAGCCATTATTTTAACTATTTTTTCTTCAATGTATATTGGAATTAAATTTAGTGTTCCAATTATAAATGGTTTGCCAATGGTAATTATGAATATTCCGCTTATTATGTCTTATTATAAGAAAAATAATATTGCAATTGCAATGTCTTCAATTGTTCTTGTAATATATAATTATAAATTTTATGATGCCTTTTTAATATTACTTATTTTAGAATATTTATTATATTATATTATTTATAGAGTATTTATAAAGAAGTTTAATATTAATTGGTTTGTAATAGCTTTTACAGTAATAAAGACACTTTTTATGGTAGGTACTTTAACGGTTATGCAGATTCAAACGTTGGATAAATATTTTGGTGTATTGTCGCTGGGAATTATATTTGCTTTTATAGCTTTGGGAATTATTTATTTATTACAAAAAGCTGAAGAGATTTTAAAGGTCCATACATCAATTAAAGAAATAGAGCATGATAAGCAAATAAGAACAATGCTATTTCAAATTACACACGAAATAAAAAATCCTATTGCTGTTTGTAAAGGTTATTTAGATATGTTTGATGTTAACAATGCTGAACATGCGAAAAGGTATGTGCCGATTATGAAAGATGAAATAGATAGAACTTTAATATTACTTGAAGATTTTTTATCAATGAATAGGGTGAGACTTAATAAGGATATTTTGGATATTAATTTATTGGTAAATGATGTTATTGATAGTTATGATCTATTGTTAAAAGAGCATAAAGTTAAGGTTAAAAAAGAAATACTAGATGATGAGGTTTATGTTGATGGTGATTATAATAAACTTACTCAAGTCTTTGTTAATATTATTAAAAATAGTGTTGAAGCTTTGGATAAAATTCCGGTTATAGAGGTAAAAACAGAAGTTAAAAATAAAAAAATTTATATTTATTTTAAAGATAATGGCATTGGCATTCCCAAAAATGTTTTGGATAAAATAAAGGAACCATTTTTTACAACTAAAACAAAGGGAACAGGGTTAGGAGTGTCATTATCTTATGGAATTATTGAAGCTCATGGTGGGAAAATCATTTATGATTCAGAAGAAGGAGTATATACGCTAGTTACTGTGGTTTTGCCAACTGTGGAAATTTCAAATTATTAGTAAAGAAAAAAGCTTTATACTTTTTGGGTATAGAGCTATTTTAATTCTGAGTAGTAGTTTTTATCAAAATTATGATTGGTTGAGTCGAGTTTTAATAGACTATTGGTATCGATGAGAAAGAATTTGTGAAGTAATAGATTACTGTGATCGCTAGTGACTGGGTCATCCCATGTTAGATCTAGGTGTAGCCATTTATTGTTTATGTACACTAAATTCCAAATATGATTATCATTAGAAATTTTATAATTTGGTAGTTTTAATTCGTCGAGGAAAAGTTTCATGGCATCGCTATAACCACTGCATAAAGCTTGCCCCTCTAGTAAAGGTCCATTAGCCTTATGGGAGTTATATTTAAAGTTTTCATCATTGCCTTTTTCTATTTGAATGGCTCTTTCTTCGTCATATACAGAATGATTAATTAAATAGTCATGGTAGGCTTTAATTTTATCTTCATTGGACATATTATCTTTGATTATTTCTTTTTTTATTTCAGCCATTTTATTATTAATATTAGTTATATCCTCTTCAGTGTATAGTTTATTGATTTCAATGGTGGCTTTACCGTAGGAGTTTATAGTTATATATAATTTTTTATAACTATTATAAGGTGATACCATATTATTTATTACAGAAAGTAATGTTTGATTTTCAGAAATATTTTTTAAATCATTTGAACATTCTTTATAAGTTTTATCGCAATAAAAAGTGAAATTATCTTGGCCACTATTTAAAACTGTATATATTGTATTTAAAATATCTTGTTTGTTTTTTACGTGAAAGTTATTAGTAGTTTGGACAAATTGAAATTGATAATCATTTTTATAATTATTGTTGTTAGGAGCAGTAATTTTGGTATTTTGAGCAATATTGCTCATAACAAAAGTAACTATTTCTGTTCGATATAAAAAACAAAAAATAAGTATTACCAATAATATTAATGTGGAAATATGGATTTTATGTTTTTTCATTTTCTTCACCTATAAACATTATACCAAAAAAAAAGTAAATTATTTCATTTCATTTACTTTTTTAGTTAATCTTGACTTTTCACGGGCACATTTATTTTTAGCCACTACATTTGCACCAGCCGCTTTGTCGATTTTTTTAATCGCAGTTTTTAAAGCATCCTCGGCTTTATTTTTATCTTTAGTTAAAACGGCTTTTTCAACGTTTTTAATTGCAGTTTTCATACTAGCTGAATAGTTATTATTGCGAATATTTTTTTTCGCATTCACTAAAATTCTTTTTTCAGCATTTTTCATATTGGCCATAATTTCACCTCCAAGCCACAGCACGTAAATACATTTTAACAAAAAATAGAAAAAAAAGCAATAAAAACATGTTTTTTTGGGAAAAATAGTTAATGAGGTGATAAAAGTGGGTCATAAAATAGATTTGAGTGAGTTTCAAGTACGTACAGATTTAGCGATTGAGTTAGTAAAAGAAGGCGTTAATACAAGGCAAGTAGGCGATATTAAAGTCACTGATATTACGATCGATGAAGCGCAGGGTGCGGATATTAATAAGAAAGCTGGCACCTATATTACAATAGAGTTTTCTGATATTACAGATTATGACAATAGTGAAAAGATTAAAACTGTTTTTATCGAAGAGTTAAAAAAACTATTAGTGAAAGTAAATGCTACTGCCAACAGCACTTGTTTAGTTATTGGACTTGGTAATGAGAAAACGACGCCAGATGCGGTTGGACCTTTAACAGTTTCCAAAACAATTGTTACTAATCATTTATATGTATATGGGCAATTAGAACAAGGTTTTAGGCGTGTCTTTGCTTTATCACCAGGTGTGATGGGGGAAACTGGCATTGAAACTAGTGATTTGATTAAAGGGGTGGTTGATAAAATTAAACCTGATTTTGTAATTACAGTGGATGCTTTGGCTAGTAGTTCAATAGAAAGGGTTAATAAAACGATTCAAATGACAGATGCAGGTATTAATCCGGGTAGTGGAGTGGGAAATAAGCGTAAGGAGATTAGTAAAGTGACGATTGGCGTGCCGGTGATTGCTGTTGGGGTACCGACGGTAGTGGATGCGGCTTCAATTGTTAGTGATACAATTAATTATATGTATAAAAACTTTGCTTATACAAAAGCTAATATTAATAACCCTGCTCAAAAATTAAAAATTAAAGTAAACTACTTGAATAAGGATATTGAAATCCACGATGATGATAAGAAAAATTTATTTGGTATTGTTGGATCTTTAAGTGAAGACGAAGTGAAAACTTTGATTTATGAAGTTTTAAATCCTGTTGGATATAATTTGATGGTAACGCCTAAGGAAGAAGATTTTATTGTGGAAAAGATATCAGATGTTATTAGTGGCGGAATAAATGGAGCCCTTCACAAAAAGGTTGAAAATTAACAATAGGGTTGATTGTTTTTTGTTTGAGTCGTTATTATATATTTCTTCTTTCTCTAAATTATGGGGGTATAATAAAAAAGGCAAATGAAAAGTAGACACAAAAATAAGTGTTTACTTTTTTGTATATTTTGTTAATATTTGTCATAAATGCTTTTTCTACATTTTATTTACACATATTTTCATATAATGTGAATAAATATGAGTAGGTGAGAATATGAAAAAAATTAGGCTAAAAAAGAGAAGAAAATTTAAATTTAGAATTTTTTTGTATGCTTTTTTAGTGTTTCTTGGTTATCAGGTATCTTTTAACGTAATAATGAATTTGAAATTGGTTCATACAAATGAGGATTTTATAAAGGCATTGCTTGTAGATTCTAATTATCATTTGCTGTATGAAAAAAAGGCTAATAATTTACTAAGCAAAGCTTTTTCTTATTTTTTTGATGTGAATGAGCCAGTATCAATATTAGAAAATACTTTTCATTATAAAGCTAATAAAGTAGATACACAGACCGTAGGTTATGTTAATAATCCGAATACTACTGAAGAAAAGCTTGAGGAAGAGCCTTCAGTTTATATTTATAATACTCACCAAGCTGAAGCCTATAAAGGCGAGGGACTATCACAATATAATATTACGCCTGGCGTGATGATGGCTTCTTATATTTTTCAGGATAAATTAGCTAAATTAAAGGTGAATGCTTTGGTGTTAGAAGATAATTTAGTTGATTATATGAATTTAAACAATATGAAACATTCGCAAAGTTATAAAGCAAGTAGGTATTTTATTTCCAAGACAATTAAAAATACTGAATCATTGAAATTAGTTTTTGATTTGCATCGTGATAGTATTCCAAAGGAAAAATCGACAGTAGTTATTAATAATAAATCATGCGCGAAAATAGCTTTTGTTGTCGGCAATGAATATGATAATTATGAGCAAAATTTAGAGCTTACTAATAAGCTTAATCAAATGATTAAGGAAAAATATCCAACTTTGACAAGAGGCGTTTTAATTAAAGGTGGTTCTGGCAATAATGGGGTTTATAATCAGGACTTAAGTCCTAAAATGACTTTAATGGAGCTAGGTTCGGATTCAAATACAATTGATGAGGTTTTAAATACCATTGAACTTTTAGCACCAATAATAGGAGAGTTTGTCCATGGATAAAAGAAAGATATTGAAAAGAGTTTTTCGTTATTCACTAATGATTTGTTTTATATCTTTTTTAGCGCTTTATATGTCTCAAAGAACTGGTTATGTAGAATATGAAAATAGTAAACAAGTAGCCTTAACTGAAAAACAAATTAAGAAATTTGAGGCTGATGTAGCCGCTGGTAAGAAGATAGATATGGAGCAGTATTTGAAAACTAATGAGAAAAATTATCAAAATGTTATTTCAAGATTAGGACTAAAAATTTCTAAAACCGCTGGTGGTAGTGTGAAAACGATTGTTGAAAGTGGTTTTAAGGTTTTATCAAAACTTGGCGAGTAAGCTTTGAATAGATATGTGAAATGTGGTATGATAATTAAAGGTGATATGATGGATGAATTAATAATTGGTAGTCATGTTTCTTATAATATAGCAGAAGGTTTAGCTGGTTGCGTATTAGAAACATTAAAATATGGGGCGAATGCATTTATGTTTTATACAGGTGCTCCGCAAAATACAATTCGGGCAGGGATTGACTTAGAACTTACGGATTTAGCTCATAAAACAATGAAAGAACAAGGTATTGATATAAAAAACGTTATTATTCATGCGCCTTATATTATAAATTTAGCCAACAATAAGGATTTAGAAAAATATGATTTTTCGATTAACTTTTTAAAGCAGGAGCTTAAAAGAAGCGAGATACTTGGTGTTAATAAAGTAGTTCTACACCCGGGTAGTCATGTTGGACTTGGTGAAGAGACGGGGCTAAATAATATTATTTATGCTTTAAATCAAGTTTTAGAAGGTGAAGGCCCAATTATTTGTTTGGAAACAATGGCGGGCAAGGGAACAGAACTTGGCAAAACCTTTGAGGAGATAAAAACGATAATTGATGGGGTTAGTAATAGCAAACGAATAATGGTATGCTTAGATACTTGTCATATTAGTGATGCTGGTTATGACTTGAATGACTTTGATAAGGTTTTATCTGAATTTGATGAGGTGATTGGACTAGAGAAATTAGGTTGCGTTCATATAAATGATAGTAAAAATGTTTATGGATCGCATAAAGATCGTCATGCTAATATTGGGTTTGGTGAAATCGGTTTTGATAATATGATAAAAATTATTTATCATCAGGCATTAAAAAAAGTTCCTAAAATTTTAGAAACTCCTTATATTTCGGAAAATGATAGTTCAAAAAAGAGAACTTATCCACCATATAAACAGGAAATTGAAATGATTCGTGCAAAAAAGTTTAATCCTAATTTAATTACCGATATTAGAAAATATTATAATAGGTAATCACCAAATTTTTTACGATACTCATTATATAACTTAATGACTTTATCGTAGTTTTCACTGGTTAAATGTTCTTTAAGATAGCTTTTGATAACGCTGTCATCTTGATATAAAACTTCTTCGTATCTCTGCTTAATGACATCGTAAAGAATATTTAATTCTTTTTCGTTTAAATTGATATTGTTTTTTATGGCAAAATCGTTTATATTATTTATGGTAATTTTATTTATATATTGTTTTATTAAAGTATTCATAATTCCCCCTTTAATATAAATATATGCAATGGTTTTAAATAAGTTAATCAAAGGAGGTGACACATGGATGAAAAAAAGAGTAAAAAAAGAAAAGCCGATAAAGTCATTAGTTAAGGGCCCGCTTTTTAAACGTCATAAACCCCTACATTATTCTTCTGGTTATAAGGTTAATAAAGATATTAAACAAGAAATTGAAAAACGTTATAATATTTTGACTGGAATTATCGTGTTTGCAATCATTATTTTAATGGGAGGCTTGTTTTTTATTCAAATCGTTAAAAATGATTATTATAAAACGGAGATTCAAACCTTAACGCAGAAAACTGTTGAAGGGCCAAGTGCTCCACGCGGGAGAATCTACGATCGTAATGGAAAATTAATTGTCGATAATAAGGCCGATAAAGTTATTTATTATCAAAAACCTTCTAATGTAACAGCTAAGAGTGAGATGAAGGTAGCTTATAAGCTTTCTGAGATGATTGATTTAGATTATTCTAAGTTATCTTTAAATGATTTGAAGATGTTTTGGATTCAAAACAATAAAGAAAAGGCTAAGGAAAAAATTACTGATGAAGAGTGGGATAAGCTTGAAAAGAGAAAATTAACAGTTGATGATATTGAAAAATTAAAACTGGATAGAGTTACAGATGAAGATTTAGGAATTTATACAGAGGCTGATAAAAAGGCTGCATATATTTATACGCTAATGAATACTGGGTATTCTTATGCAGAGAAAGTTATTAAAGATACAAATGTAACTGACGAGGAATATGCTTTAGTGGCTGAGAATATAAGTAGTTTAAATGGGGTTAATACAAAGCTAGATTGGCAGCGAGTTTATCCATATGGAGACACATTTAAATCGATTTTAGGGAATGTGTCAACAAGCAAAACAGGTATTCCTTTAGAACTTAAAGATTATTATTTAGAAAAAGGATATAGCTTAAATGATCGCGTAGGCATTAGTTATTTAGAATATCAATATGAAGAAATTTTAAAGGGTGAGAAAAATAAATATCAAGTAATGGACGATGGTTCATATAAATTAATAGAAGAGGGTTCCCGCGGTAACGATATTGTTTTATCGATCGATATTGAATTACAAAAAGCTGTTGAAGAAATTTTAACGGAAGAAGTAAAAAAGACAAAAAAAGAGCTTAATACAGAATTTTATAATCGTTCATTTGTGATTGTAACGGATCCGCAAACAGGTGAAGTTTTGGCAATGGCCGGGAAACAAGTAAAAGAAGAAAATGGCGAGCAAGTAGTATATGACTATACTCCAGGGAATTTAACGTCACCAGTTGTTATGGGCTCAGCGGTTAAAGGTGCGAGTCAAATTGTCGGATATAACACTGGGGCTTTAAAAATTGGCGAATATCGTCAAGATACTTGTGTGAAGATTGCTGCAACGCCGGAGAAATGTTCATGGAAACGTTTAGGTAGATTAAATGATATTAATGCTTTGGCTTATTCTTCAAATACTTATCAATTTTATACGGCAATTAAAGTTGGTAAAGGTAATTATAAATATAATAAACCACTTACAATTGACAAGGAAGCGTTTGACACTTATCGCAATACTTTTAGTCAGTTTGGTCTAGGGGTTAAAACCGGAATTGATTTACCAGTGGAAAGTTTGGGGTATAAAGGTGAGAAAACTACCTCAGGATATTTATTAGACTTTTCGATCGGGCAGTACGATACTTATACACCTATCCAATTAGGTCAATATATCGGAACTATTGCGAATGGTGGGAAAAGAATGCAACCGTATTTATATAAAGGTTTATACGATGAAAATGAAAAAACTAAAGTGAAAGAGGAAGCTGAACCTAAAGAACTTAATAAGGTTGATACGAAACCAGAATATATGGATAGAGTAAAACAGGGATTTGAAGCAGTTTTAAAATATGGAACTGGAGCCGGTTATATTGATATGACTTATAAACCAGCGGGCAAAACTGGAACAAGTCAAAGTTTTATTGATACGGATGGGGATGGAGTTGTGGATAAAGAAACGATTACCACAACGTTTGTTGCTTATGCGCCATATGATGACCCACAAGTAACTTTTACAATTATTTCACCCGATGTGTCAAGAAGTGATGGTCGCTCAACTTATCAATCGAATATTAATAAGCGACTTGCCCAGCAAATTTCTAAAAAATACTTTGAAATTTATAAATAATTTGCTATAATGTAAATAGACATGTAAAAAGGAGGGATAACAATGGCTAAAAAAGGAGAAGTTAGAGAAAATATAACTCTTGTGTGTACTGTATGTAATTCAGAAAATTATCGTACACCTAAAAATAAAAGAAATACTCCAGAACGTTTAGAATTGAACAAATATTGTCCTAAGTGCCAAAAGACAACTATGCATAAGGAGAAAAAATAATTAGGAGGATTACTTTATGATTAATATTAATGATATTAAAAATGGGATGACGGTAATTGTTGATGGCAATATTTGCCAAGTGATTGAATTTTTACACGTTAAGCCTGGAAAAGGCCCTGCTTTTGTTAGAACAAAGCTTAAGAATTTAAGAACTGGGGCAACTGTTGAGCACACATTTAATACAAATATTAAGCTAGAAAAAGCGATTATTGAAAAAGTGTCTATGCAGTTTTTATATGAAAACTCAGGAAGTTATAATTTTATGAATATGGAAACATATGAACAAATTGATTTGACAAAAGATCAATTAGGGGATGATGTCAAGTATTTGAAAGAGGGAATTAATGTTGATATTTCTTTCTATCAAGGGGAAGTACTTGGAATTGTTCTACCGGAGAAAATAGAATATATAGTAACTAATACTGAACCGGCAGTTAAGGGTAATACAGCAACCAATGCTACCAAAGAAGCTGTGTTGGAAAACGGGTTAACAGTTAAAGTTCCATTATTTATAAATGAAGGTGAAACAGTAGTTGTTTCGACTAAAGATGGAAAATATGATTCTAGGGCTTAAATAAAAAAATAAAAGAATAAAGAGGTGCGTGAATTATGCTAGAGAAAAATAGGTTTTTAGCAATTAAAAATTTAGCTAAAGATATTAGAAAAGAAAATGAAAAATTGTTTAAAGCATTTGCTAAAGAATCAGTGGACGATGCGGTTAGGGAAAAAGAAGAATTCATTGAGTCAGTAGTTGATAGTATGGATATTGCTTTTAGCGACGGTGAGCAAGGAAAAGAAGAAAGACAGATTTTTCGAGCTAATTTATTAATACCCGATGATTTAGACTTCTTTAATGCATATTCGAAGGATAAAAACATTCGTAATTTAATGAATAAATATGCCGTAGGTATTGAAGATATTATGAGTAAAATTACGGAGTTAAATATTTATGGTAAGTATATCGATGTTTTTAATGAAGAAGAAGCAGTCGAAAAGGAAGAAGACTTTGTTGACGAAATGGTTAATCTTTCTTCTAAGGAAGCTGAAAGTTTATTAGATGAAATTGAGGATTTATCTAGCGTAATGGAAGAATTGGATATTCCGGCTGAGGAAGCAACGGAAGCGTCTGCGGTGGCTTTGGAACCAGAAATAATTGAAGAAGCTGAAGATGAAATTATGCAAGAGGATTCTACTGAGGAGCCGACTTTAGAAATGAAGGATATGGAGATTAATGACGAATTTGAAGACATCAGTAATGCAGTTTCCGGATTTGTTGATGAATATACTAAAGTGAAAGATGATTTAGATATAGCGCAAGCAAAGATAAAAGCATTTGATACTGAAAAAGAAGAATTATCAACGCAAATTGCATCTTTAAAAGACGAGAATGAAGAGCTTAAAAGAAGTAATTTAGAAAGTGCTAGTGCTTTAAATAAAGCTCGTGAAGAAGTAAAAATGATTTCTAATGAAAATGTGACTTTAAAAGAACAAATTAAAGTTATGGAGAAAAAAGTTAAACAGTCCGCAGATTTACTTAAGAAAATTTATAATAGTATTCCGAAGAAATAGAAAAAACTATTTCTTTTTGTTTACATTTTTGCAAAAAAAGTAAGTCTTTGGAGAATGGTACTTTTTCCTATTAATTATAAATGGTTTTTATTCTCTTAAATTTAAGGATGTTTTTGTTTATATTTATCATATTTTTACTTGACAAACATATAATTAGATTGTATAATCGTAAAGGAAATGAAAAAAGGAAAGAAGGAGTATCCACTTCTCACCCGATTGCTAAAGGCGATGGGTTAATGCCGGTCAAGTAGAACTAGAACGCATAAGTGGATACATTCGTATTCACTTTTTTATGGAGGTGTCAGGTATCGCAAGTAGAGAAAAAGATTTATACATAAACGAACAAATTCGTGCAAAAGAAGTATTGGTAATTGGTCCTAATGGTGAACAATTGGGGATAAAATCGATTAAGGATGCTTTAACTTTGGCTTCTTATGCTGGTTTCGATTTGGTTTTAATGAATCCAAATGGTAAACCACCAGTATGTAAGATAATGGATTATAATCGTTATAAATATGATCAAAAGAAAAAGCAAAAAGAAAATATGAAAAGACAACGAGAAAATAATTTGGAGATGAAAGAATATAGATTATCAGTATCTATTGATGTTCATGATTTTAATACGCGAGTAAACAATGCAACAAAGTATTTGCAAAAAGGGCATAAGATCAAAGTAACTATTCGCTTCAAGGGTAGGGAAATGGCGCATCAATATCTAGGAAAAGAAGTTTTACTTCGATTTGCTGAGGCAGTTAGTGAGTATGCGACTGTGGAGCAACAGCCTAAGTTAGATGGACGTTTTATGAATATGATACTTGCACCGATTAAAGAAAAATAGGAGGAAGAAATATGGCTAAAAAGACTCAAAAAACTCATAAAGGTTTAGCAAAAGTTATAAAAGTAAGAAAAGGTGGTTCTATTAAGTACCAACCGGCTAATAAAAATCATAAATTAACTCATAAAAGTAATGCATCAAGAAGAAGAAGACATCACGAGTCTGAAATGCATAGTTCAGATATTAAACGAGTTAAAGAATTAATTAATAAGTAGAGATTAGAGGAGGACAATATATATGACAAGAGTTAAAGGTGGGACGATTTCACGTGCTCGTCACAAGAAAGCTTTAAAACAGGCAAAAGGTTATTTTGGAAGTAAACATAAATTATATAAGACAGCTAAAGAACAAGTAAGACATTCATTAATGTATGCATATAGAGATAGAAGAACTAAAAAAAGAGATTTTAGAAAGTTATGGATCACCAGAATTAATGCGGCTTGCAGACAAAATGATATTTCATATTCAAGATTTATCAATGGTTTATCTAAAGCTGGAATTGAAATCAATAGAAAAATGTTATCAGAGATCGCAATTGATGATCCTAAAATGTTTGCTGGATTAGTAGCTACGGCTAAAGCAGCTTTATCTGGAAAACAGATTAAAGAAGAACAAGAAACTGCAAAAGTTGCTTCTAAAAGTGAAACTAAAGTAGATACTAAAGAAGATATTTCAAAATTAACAGTTGCTGAACTTAAAAAGCTAGCTAAAGAAAAAAAAGTAGAAGGTTATTCTACAATGAAAAAAGCTGAATTATTAGATGCCTTAAAATAAGGTATCTTTTTTAATGATTTAAAATAATTTTATAATGTTTTTCATGTAAATTGCTAAGTTCCATCAAAAAATACATCTATCGTGATGTATTTTTTCTGCCGACTAATTGTAATATTTTACCACCGGATTTTACCGATATTTTAGGGTTTTCAGCTGTTATTATCTCTTTAGGATCACCATCACAATTAATTGGATAAAATGGTATGTTGCTATCAAAAGTTAATTCCAGATGATCTGTGCTAAAAACATTGTTTTCCTCTAAATCCATGATACCGTTTTTGGAAGTAAAAGTTTTCCTTAGCATTTTGAATAACTCGCTTTGACTGTGAACAATTGCTACTTCAAATTTATTATCACACATGTTAGCATTTGGATTAATATTTAAATTGGCAAATGATCTACCATTAAATATAGCGAAGAAAATGGCCTTGGTTTGTCTGGTTTTTCCGTCAGATGTATAGGTTATTTGGTAAGGATTATCAATAACATCTTTATATAAGCGTTTATCACTAAATATTCTTCTAGCTCCATATCTGATATAACTTAAAGTGCCAACGTCTTTTTTATCATTGCTTTTATCGATTAGAAAGGTTACAGGGGCTAGGACACCTCCGGCTGCTACATAAGCAATTGGCTGATTATTTACGGTTATTATTTCGCGATTTTCGATAATCCCGTTTAATAATAAGGACGTTGCTTTTACGGGATTGTACCTAGGAAGATAAGTATTTGGTCCCATATCATTGGTGGTTCCACCTGGAACATGTCCATAAATTGCATGTTGATCTTTTAAATGATGAAAGGCTTCATAGGCTTTACTGACCGTTCCGTCTCCTCCCATGGTTAAAATTATATTAAATTCATCATTTAATTTAGGTATTTGATCTTTAATGTATCCGGCGTATTCACTTTCAAGTAAAGTGGGATTATAACCGGCTTTAATAATTTCTTCTGCTATTTTTGGAAGTTTTTCCTTTTTAAAGCCAGAAGCATGCTTGTTATATATAAGACAACAATTAGGTTTTGACAAGTTACTTTCCCCCCCTTCATTAGATATATATTATACACTTTTTTTAATTATGAAATCAAGGGGTATTAGACCTATATCATGATAAATTTTTTTATAATATAGGTATACGCTAATGTTTGTTTATGTTATTCATTATTGTCTAAGACTATGATATAATTATATTAGGAAGGTGAAATAAAATGTACGAAGGGAAAAGGTTGTTTGTACTTGGCATGGGACGTAGTGGGGTGGCAGTCAGTAAATTGTTGCACGAGAAAAATCATATTTTATTGACTGATATTGAATATGATGATTATAGTTTAATTAAAGAGCTAGAAGATATGGGAATAAATGTGGTTATTACTAAAGATCAAGATAAACTTTTAAACGATAAATTTGATTATGTTATTAAAAATCCAGCGATTAGGGCTGATAATCAAACCGTAAAGAAAGCTTTGAAACTAGGTATTCCCGTGGTGAACGAGATGGAAGTTGTGTATAATTTATTACCTAAAGACGTTAAGATTATCGGAATAACTGGATCTAATGGCAAGACGACAACGGCATATTTAACTTATGAGATGTTGAAAATGGCCGATTTACCAGTTAAATTAGGCGGAAATCTCGGCATTCCTTTTTCAGCTTTTGCGCTGGATATTGAATCAGGTGATATTGTTGTTTTAGAAATATCTAGCCATCAACTTTTAGATTTTGATAAGTTTAAGACGGACATTAGTGTATTTACTAACTTGAGTGAAGTGCATATTGATATGTTTGGAACTTATAAAAAGTATAAGCAAAACAAATTGCGTATTTTTAATCATCATACCGAAAAAGATATTGCTATTTTAAATAGTGGCGATGAAGAAGTTGTCAAATTAACTAAAACTATTCCTTCAGAAAAGTTATATTTTTCAAGCTGGGAGTCAGCTGATTGTTATATTAAGAATAATCAAATTTGGTATAAGGATGCGCAAATTTGTGAGCTTAGTGATATTAGACTTAAGGGAAGACATAATTATGAAAATGTTATGTGTGCAATAATGGTGGCAAAGCAGTTTAATGTGTCTAATGAAGCGATTAAAGAGGCTTTGGATAACTTTAGCGGAGTTGAACACAGGATGGAATTTGTCAGAAGACTTAATGACCGGGAATTTTATAACGATTCTAAGGCGACAAATAATAAGTCTACGATAGTGGCTTTATCTTCTTTTGACTCACCAATTATTTTGTTGTTGGGTGGTTTAGATAGAGGGCAGTCTTTTACAGAGTTAG
This sequence comes from uncultured Bacilli bacterium, assembly GCA_944358695.1. Lineage (GTDB taxonomy): Bacteria > Bacillota_I > Bacilli_A > RF39 > UBA660 > Coprosoma. Next base: position 37,621 of record CALVRM010000018.1, read on the forward strand.
ACGGTCATTTAGAACACGTAAAAAAGGTTGTATGTTATGGTCAGACACGTGAAAAAATTAAGAGGTATTGTGAAAAGAAAAGTATTGACGTAACAGTAGTTGACGATATGGCTGAAGCAGTAAAATTAGCATATAATTTATCGGAAGCAGGGGATACTATTTTATTGAGTCCGGCTTGTGCAAGTTGGGATCAATTTAAATCGTTTGAGGAACGTGGAAAGAAATTTAAAGAAATTGTTGACAAGTTACAATAGTTTCTTTTTTTATTTCTCATTGACAAACAAATGTTTGGTGTGTATAATTCTTATAGAGAATAGGAGGAATATTATGCTTAATTTATATATTGATTTCGATGGTGTTATTATGAATACGATTGATATAACTTATAAAATTTTAAATCAAAAGGGAATTGATCTTAAAGATTATAAAAGCTGTGAACGATTTTATCGCGAATTAGATTGGCATGAGGTATTAAAAAATAGTGCGCCGATTCATGACAGTTGGGGGTGTATTGAGAAAATTATAAAGAGTCAAAAATTTAATGTAGCAATTTTAACCCATGTCAATTCTTTAACAGAGATTGAAGAAAAAGTTAAAGTAATTCGTCAACATTTTCGTGATATTACAATCATTCCTGTGCCTAAGTCCATCTCTAAAACCGAAATGCTTAAAGCTGAAGGAGCGGTTTTAGTTGATGATTATATTCATAATTTAAAAGAGTGGGAAGCAGCTGGTGGCTATGGGATTCGCTTTGATTTAGACATGGATGGCAAGGGCTATCCGGTTATTGATAGATTAGACGTTTTAATTGATATGCTTGATTGATTTTAATTTGACATGTTTTATCAATTATTTCTATTCTTTCTTGACTTTAACTTTAGCAAAGTGATATTATTAATTTGATAGTAAAGTTATCGATAGTATAGGAGGAAAGAAAATGCATAACAAGAATATTTTGATTGGTGGTTTAATTGCAATTGTGGTGGTAATGGTCAGTGGATATGCAGCTTTTGCAACACAGTTAAATATCAATGGTACTGCAAATATTACTTCATCTTGGAATGTGGCTTTTGATACAACGCAGACTTCAGCATATACTCCAACAACTGGGTTATCTGGTGCTACTGCTCCAACAGGGTCTATTGCTTTTACTGATGACCAAACTGCAAATTTAACGGCTAATCTTAATCAACCTGGTGATAAAATAGTATTTACTTTGACGGTAAAAAATACTGGGAATTTGAAAGCTAAATTGGAGGCGCCTACTTTAACCGGCACTTCATGTACGGTTAGTGATTTAACTTGTACAAGTGCAAGTGGTCATATTAAGTTTACGGTGACAAATCCAACTCCAACATCAATTGCGGCTACCACAGGTACTGCCACAATTACAGTAACAGCTGAATATCCTAATACGACTGTTGAAGAAGCATCAACAGAATCAGCCTCAATTAAAGTATCATTAAATGCGACACAAGATACAAGTGCATAAGTGTTTAAAAAATTATCTAGTTTTCAGATAATTTTTTGTTTTTATTTAAAAATTTAATTAAATTATGGAAATTTTGTCTAGTGTAATAAAAAAAGAGTTAAAATGCTGTACAAACTCTAACGAAAAATGGTATAATTATAACTACATGGAGATGAGGCTATGTTAGTTTTAGCAAAGGTAGTCATGGCTATAATGATTGGTTTTGTCTTTTCAGTATTTTTTGGCTATTTTGTGGTAAAATGGCTAAAAAAAGAGAAATTAGGGCAAAATGTAAGTAAGACACTAGGAAAACGTCATGAAGAAAAACAAGGAACACCGACGATGGGCGGAATTATGTTTATTATACCAACGCTTATTATTATGCTTGGGTTAATTTTAACTGATAAAGTCGATGTGACAGCCAATTTATTTGTTGTTTTATTTGTTTTTACAGCATATGCTTTATTGGGCTATATTGATGATTATTTGGTTGTCAAAAAGCATAATAATAAAGGTTTATCGATTATTGTCAAATTATTTGCTCAATTGGTAATTGCCTTAGTATTTTTCTATATTTACTTAAGTAGTGGTAATGATCCAGTTTTAGATATTAATACTTTAGGTATTAAAATCAATCTGGGCTGGCTCTACGGTCTATTTTTACTATTTGTGCTAGTTGGAAGTAGTAATGCCGTAAATATTACTGATGGACTTGATGGCTTAGCCGGTGGGCTTTCGGCAATTGCTTTCTTTGCTTTTGGAATTATTAGCTGGGGTTCCCCATGGACTGTTGGTAATGAAGATATAGCAATTTTTTGTTTCGTTTTGGTGGGATCATTAGTGGGATTCTTAGTGTATAATAGTCATCCAGCTAAAGTTTTTATGGGTGATACGGGTTCATTAGCGCTAGGGGCAGCTTTAGGTAGTGTAGCTATTATTAGTAACCATGAGATTACACTAATTGTTGTGGCTGGTGTATTTATTATTGAAACTTTAAGTGTTATTATTCAGCTAGTGGCAATTAAAAAATTTCATAAAAAGGTGTTTTTGATGGCACCGTTACACCATCATTTTGAAAAACTAGGGTGGTCTGAAGTCGATATTGTAAGATTGTTTTGGTCAGTAGGCTTAATACTTAGTATGGCGGCTATTGGCTTTGGTGTATGGTTATAAAGGGAGGAAGAAAAATGAGTAGAATAAAAGAAATAGAAATTAAAGTAGAAGGAAATGAATGGGAAGAGGCTCAAGACAAAGCTTATAAAAAGGCTAATCAAAAAGTAAAAATTGATGGTTTTAGACAAGGTAAGGCACCTAAAGACATTTTCTTAAAGAAATATGGAAAAGAAGCTTTATTTATGGATGCTGCTGACATTGTAATTGAAAAAGCTTATGGAAAAATGCTTGAAGATAATAAGGATGTAATTACTGAGCTGGTGGCTAAACCGGATATTGAATTAAAGAGCATCGATGAAAAAAGTGTAGAGTTTAAATTTGTTCTTACTTTAAAACCTGAAGTTAAATTAGGGAAATATAAGAATTTAGATATTAAAAAGGAAAAAGCCGAAGTTACAAAGGAAGAAATTGAAGAAGCAATTAACAATATGCGTCAAAGATTCGCTGAAAACGTTCTTAAAGAAGGCGAAATTGTTGAAGGCGATGTTGCTATTATCGATTTTGAAGGTTTTGTTGATGGTAAAGCTTTCGATGGTGGTAAAGGTGAAAATTATTCTTTGACAATTGGTAGTGGAACTTTTATTCCAGGATTTGAGGACCAATTAATTGGGCTTAAATCAGGCGATGAAAAAGACGTAGTAGTTACTTTCCCAGAAGACTATCATGCGGAAGATTTAAAAGGTAAAGAGGCGACATTCAAAGTTAAGGTTCACGAGGTTAAAGAAATTTCTGTTCCAGAGTTAGATGAGGATTTCTTTGCTGATTTAGGAATGGAAGGCATTGATACTAAGGAAAAATTAGAAGCTGAAATTTCAGACAATATTTTGTCTCATAAAGAGAGTGAAATTGAAAATAAATTTATGGATGCGTTATTAGAGGAAGCTGCTAAGGGGGTTGAAGTTGAGATTCCAGAGGTAATGATCAGTGAAGAATTAGATCGCATGGTCTCTCAATATCGTGAGCATTTACAAATGCAAGGTATTTCCCTTGAACAATTTTATCAATTTACTAATTCAAATGAAGAAGCTTTACGTGATCAAATGCGCGAAGAAGCAACTAAGAGAATTACTTATAGACTTATGCTTGAAGAAATTGCTAAAAATGAAAAAATTGAAATTTCTGATGAAGATGCTGCTAAGGAAGCTGAAAAAATGGCTGAGAAATATCAAATGGATAAAGAAGAATTTCTTAAACTATTTGGTGGCTTAGAAATGGTTAAATACGACATGGAAATGCGTAAGGCTATGGAAATTATTAAGGGTGAAAAGTAGTAATTACTACTTTTTTTTGTACATTGGAATTTTATAGATTACCAAAAACATTTGATAATGATTAAGAAAATTATTACAACAATTTAATAGTCAATATTGAACCGAACTGTAAAACGATAAAACCTAGCATGAACTAGGTTTTAAAATGGAAATTTTATTTCCCCATACAAATGTATGGAATTTGTTTTTAATTTATTATATAATTTAAGTAGGGTGATAGTATGTATGCACAAGTATTGGTTGAAATAAAGGCAAAAGCTATTGATAAAACTTTTACATACAAAATTCCAGAAGGAATGATTATAAAAGTTGGAATGCGCGTTTTAGTTCCTTTTGGCAAAAGAACTATTGAAGGTTTTGTTTTAAAAATAGAAGAATCCGGTGATTTTGATTATGAAGTTAAAGATATTATTATGGTTATTGACGATAGCCCGGTTATTAATGAAGAAATGTTAGAGCTTGGCAAATATATTAGTAAAAAAACATTATCACCTTTAATTATGGCTTATCAAGCTATGTTACCAACGGCCTTAAAAGCACGCCATAAGGGAAAAGTTAATAAAAAATATATAACAATTTTACAAATTATTAAAGAAGAAAATTTACAAGGTAAGCAATTAGAAATATATAATTTAATTAAAAATGGTAAGAACAATAAAAGCGAGCTTAATAAAATATCTAGTTATGCGGTTAAAAAACTAATAGAAAATGGGATAGTTCAAGAGGTAAAAAAAGAAGTTTATAGAACAAATGCGGAAGAAAAAGGAGACATCGAAGATCCTATTTTAACAGAGGAACAAAAAAATGTAATTAGTAAAATTTCCTTTGATGAATTTAATCCATATTTGCTTTATGGAGTTACTGGTAGTGGCAAAACATTGGTTTATATAAAAGTTATTGAACAGGTTTTACAACTAAAAAAAGAAGCGATCTTATTGGTTCCAGAAATAAGTTTAACACCCCAGGTTGTTGATATTTTTAGAAAACGTTTTGGGAAAATAGTGGCAATATTGCATAGTGGACTTAGTGATGGAGAAAAGTATGATGAATGGCGAAAAATTGCGAAAGGTGAAGTTTCTATTGTTATTGGCGCAAGAAGTGCGATTTTCGCACCGTTTACTAATTTAGGAGTTATTATTATTGATGAGGAGCATTCAGTAACTTATAAGCAGGAAAATACACCTAAATATAATACAATAGATGTGGCAATTAGAAGAGCTAAAACTTATAATATTCCCTTAATTTTAGGTAGTGCGACGCCTTCAGTTGAAAGTTATACGAGGGCTCTTACTGGGACTTATGAACTTTTAGAGATGAAAAATAGGGTTAATCATAATTTACCTAAAGTTACTTTAGTTGATATGAAAGAGGAATTTAAGAAAGGTAATAGAATATTTTCGGATTTATTTAAAGAAAAAGTAAACAAGGCCTTAGAACGTGAAGAGCAAGTTATTATTTTACTAAATAGGCGAGGTTTTTCTACGGTCATCACTTGTAAGGAATGTGGGTTTACGCATAAATGCCCAAGATGTGATATTCTTTTAACTTATCATAAAAGTACTAATAGTATGAAATGTCATTATTGTAATTATACAGCGCCGAAATTAAATACGTGTCCTGAATGTCATGGTAAAAATATTAATGCTTTAGGGATGGGCACCGAACGATTAGAAAGTTTAATTAATGAACAATTTCCTTTGGCTAAGACAGTTAGAATGGATGTTGATACGACTAAAAATAAAGGGGCACACGCTAAAATAATCGCGGCTTTTCGCGAGGGTAAATATAATGTGTTAGTGGGGACACAAATGATATCTAAAGGGCTTGATTTTCCCAATGTTACTTTAGCTTGTGTAGTTAGTGGAGATAGTTCACTAAATATTCCAGATTTTAGAAGCGCCGAAAGGACTTATCAACTTTTAAATCAGATTGCTGGCAGGGCCGGACGGGCTTCTAAAAAAGGCGAAGTTATTATGCAAGGCTTTAATATGGAACATTATAGCATCGTGGCCGCTAGTAAACATGATTATAATAGTTTTTATCGTGAAGAAATGAAAATCAGGAAAAAACTTAAATATCCACCATTTTATAATTTAGCTTATATTAAAATAAGTGGGAAAAAATATGACGTGGTTATGGAAGAAGCTTCTAAGATAGCTATTTATTTGAAAAATGAACTTTTTAATAGTATTATTTTGGGTCCAAGTACGGCTAATGTACCAAAGGTTAATAATATATATTACGTAGGAATAATTATAAAATTTAAAAATACTGTGGAAATTATGGAACCTTTAGTGTTTATTAATAGAAAATATAGTACAAATAATAAAGTTATGGTAGAAGTGGATTTAAATCCGGTAAAAATATAGTTATTTATTTTAAAATGTGTTAAAATTAAAGATAGGGTGATGATATGGATTTTGATAAAATTGAAGTAAAAAAAGACCCAGTTATTATTTTTATGGGGACTCCAGAATTTAGTGTTCCGGTGCTTGAGGGTTTGATAGCTAATTATAAAATTAGAGCAATTGTGACTCAGCCTGATAAACCTTACGGCCGAAATGGGATCTTAAAAGCTTCGCCGATTAAAGAGGTGGCGATTAAGCATAACATTTTATGTTTGCAACCTGAGAAAATTAAAGATGCATTGCAAGAAATAAATGCTTTGGAACCTGATTTAATTATAACTTGTGCTTATGGTAAAATTTTGCCATTAGAGCTATTATTAATTCCGAAGTTAGGATGTATTAATGTTCATGCTTCATTACTTCCGAAACTTCGCGGTGGGGCGCCAATTCACCATGCTATAATTGATGGCTATTCTAAAACCGGTGTAACAATTATGTATATGTCTGAACAGATGGATGCGGGAGATATAATTAGTCAAGAAATAGTGGAAATTACTCAAGCAGATACGGCTTCTAGTTTGCATGATAAATTAAAAGTCGTTGGTCGCGATTTACTTTTAAAAACTTTGCCGAGTATTTTAGCTGGGACTAATAATCGCTTAAAACAAGATGAGTCCGAAGTTACTTATGGTTTTGTTATTAAAAGAGAGGACGAGAAGTTAGATTTTTCTAAAACAAAACGAGAAATTATTAACCAAATTCGCGGTTTAAATGCTTGGCCAGGGGCTTATTGTTATTTTGAGGAAAAGATAATGAAAGTATGGCAGGCTTATCGCACGGATAATTTATTTGAGCTTGCTTATCCTGGGGAAATTACGGCTATTTATAATGATGGTTTTGGGGTAAAAGTATCAAACGGTGAGGTTGTTTTTACAGAAATTCAATTAGAAGGCAAAGGTAAAATAAAGGCGGTTGATTTTATTCATGGCCATCCAGATTTAATTGGTAAGATATTGAGGTAGGATTTAGAATGTTTAAAAGAATAAGAGAGAGCGAAAGATATATAAAATTAAAAGAACTATGGACTAATCCTAAAACTCATGCGATGATGGTCCTAGCTTTTTGGTTAATATTTATGGTGGTTGCGATTGTTTTAGTTAGAGTAATGTCTCATACATCGGTGTCAACTAGTAAGGTCGAAAATGTGGCGACTAGTTTTGCTAATATTACAGGATATGATTTTACCTATAAAACTAATAACGAGGAAATTAATGGATCTTATTATGACGGTGCGATAATATTTTACTTAAATAATAAACGTTATTACTATAAGGACAATGTTTATTTAATTGATGATGAAGTTCAAAAAGTAGAAGGTTTTGATTTAAATGTTTTAAAATTAAATAGTAAATTACTCAATAATTTAGTAAGTGGGATAACTCCAGCTTTAAATGATAATTTTAAACAATATATAGTGCCATTAGATCGATTTATTAACTTGTATGAAGTAGATACGGATATGGATTTATCACAAGCCGCAACTTATAATGTGGTAGTAAGTGTTTATACAAATAATAAGGTGATAAATAAAGTTGTTTTAGATTTATCTAGTTATTATACTATGAAAACAGGCGCTAGCGCTAGTTATCCGGTGACCATTAATTATTATAATGTAAATAATGTATCAGATTTTACAAGTGGATATGATGAATTAATAGAGGTGAAAAAATGACAGTACAACTTATAATATTTTTAATTGCTTTAGTAGCAGTAATTTTCTTTTTTAAAAATTTTAATGCAAGTGTATATTTTATTGTGATGATTGATATATTCTTGCGTGTTATTACGTATTTAAAGATAAACTATTTAAGAGACGATGCGTTTAGTTTCTTTAATGTGATTCCGGCAAGTGTTTTGGATATTTTTAATGGTTTTGATCTTGGAGTCTTTAATGAAATACTAGTGGCTATATATATTGTGATTTATATTGTTTTTGAAGTATTACTTATTAGACTATTTATCAAAAAGAAATTTTAGAATCAAAATAATTTGATTCTTTTTAAAAAGGGTAATTTATTATATAGAACAAATGTATCTATCTTTAAACTGTTTATTGTGATATAATGTATATGGTGATGGTAGTATGTATGCGTATATTAAGGGACAAGTAAAAGATGTTGATAGTAATTATATTGTTCTAGATAATGGTGGTGTTGGCTATTTAATTTATACAGCAAACCCTTATTCATTTGATGTTGATAAAGAATATACAATTTATTTATATCAATATGTTAGAGAAGATGAAATAAGTTTATATGGTTTTAAAACGTTGGAAGAAAAAAAATTATTTTTAAAATTAATTGGTGTTAAAGGTTTAGGATGTAAAATGGCTTTGCCAATGATTGCTTTGGGTTCACCGGATGGAATTATTGATGCAATTGAAAGAGAGAATGTTTTATATCTTAAGAAATTTCCAAAGATCGGGGATAAAGTAGCTCGGCAAATTATCTTGGATTTAAAGGGTAAATTGGTGGCTAACAATGAGGTTTTGGCCAATAATAACGATGAATTAGCTGAAGCGTTAAGAGGATTGGGCTACAAAAATAGTGATATAAGTAAAGTTGTGAAGCAAATAAATAGCACCGATGAAATTGAAGTACAAATAAAAGAAGCTTTAAGATTATTGTTAAAATAATGATTTTTAGGAGGTCAATATGGATGAGAGAATAGTTACTAATCATGAACTTGCAGAAGATACTTTTGAGGGAACAATAAGGCCTGATAGTATCGATGAATATATTGGTCAAAGTGAAGTTAAAGATAATTTGAATGTCTTTATTAAAGCAGCTAAAATGCGCGATGAAGCTTTAGATCATGTTTTACTTTATGGACCTCCTGGTCTTGGGAAAACAACGATGGCCTATATTATTGCTAATGAGTTAGGTAGTAACATTAAAACTACTAGTGGTCCGGCTATTGAAAAAAGTGGGGATTTAGCGGCAGTGTTATCTACTTTGGAACCGGGCGATGTATTGTTTATTGATGAAATTCATCGTATTCCCAGATATATTGAAGAGATCTTATATTCAGCGATGGAGGATTTTACTTTAGATATAATTGTCGGTAGTGATTCTTCAAGCCGAAATATTAGAATAGATTTGCCTCCGTTTACTTTAGTAGGGGCAACAACTAGGGCTGGTGATTTAACTGGTCCATTACGTGATAGATTTGGAATTATTTCAAAGCTTAATTACTATACGGAAGAAGAGTTAACGCAAATTGTTTTAAGGACAAGTAGGGTCTTAGATTGTTCGATTGATGAAGCTGCGGCTGTTGAGCTTGCTCGTAGGAGTCGTGGGACCCCAAGGATTGCTAATAGGCTATTTAAACGAGTACGCGACTATGCTTTAGTAATGGGCAATGGTAATATTGATTTGCAAATTACCAAACTAGCTTTAGACAAATTAAAAGTTGATGCATTTGGTTTAGATGAGACAGATTACAATTTATTGAAATCAATTATTGAAAAATTCAATGGTGGTCCAGTTGGTATTGATTCGTTAGCTTCTTCGATTGGCGAGGAAGTGACGACGATTGAGGATGTGTACGAACCATATTTATTGCAAAATGGCTTTTTAAAAAGAACAAGTCGTGGTAGAATAGTTACAGAGAAGGCTTATGAGCATTTAAAAATAAATAGACAAGGTAATTTATTTTAAGTAGTACTGAATACTTTAGTATTCGGTTTTCTATTTTGTAGAAAGAGTGATAAAATGACAACTGAGGATTTTGATTTTGATTTGCCCGATTATTTAATCGCGCAGAGGCCGCTTGAGAAAAGAGATGCTTCAAAGTTGCTTGTTTTGGATAGAAAAACGGGGACAATAGAGCATAAGCATTTTACCGATATTTTAGATTATATAGCTCCTGGTGATACTTTAGTTTTGAATGATACTAAGGTTATTCCAGCAAGATTAATGGGAGTTAAGGCTGATACTGGAGCTGTAATTGAAATGCTTATGCTTAAGGAAACTTCTAAAGATGTTTGGGAATGTTTAACTAAACCAGCCAAGAGAATTAAAGAAGGAACTTTAGTAAATTTTGGTGATGGTAAGTTACAAGCTGAATGTGTGAAGGTTGGCGATGAAGGCATTCGTTATTTTAAGTTGATTTATAAAGGGATTTTATATGAAGTTTTGGATGAATTAGGTGAAATGCCACTTCCACCTTATATTCATGAGAAGCTTGAAGATCAAAATCGATACCAGACGGTTTATGCTAAACATATTGGTAGCGCGGCAGCACCAACAGCTGGACTTCATTTTACACCTGAGTTATTAAAACAAGCTGAAATGAAAGGCATAAATATTGCTTATATTACTCTGCACGTTGGGCTTGGAACTTTTAGACCGGTTTCCGTAACGAATGTTAATGAACATAAAATGCATAGTGAGTTTTATATTATGAGCAATGAAACTGCGGATTTGCTTAATAGAACTAAGGAATCTGGGCATAAAATTATAAGTGTTGGAACGACAACTACCCGAACATTAGAAACAGTGATGAATTTATATGGGGTGTTTAAAGCTAGTAGTGGTTTTACGGATATATTTATTTACCCCGGATATAAATTTAAGGGAATTGATCAATTAATTACTAATTTTCATTTGCCAAAATCAACTTTAATTATGTTGGTTAGTGCTTTGGCGGGAAAAGATAATATTATGAAAGCTTATAATATTGCTGTTAAAGAAAAATATCGCTTTTTTTCGTTTGGCGATAGTATGTTTATAAAGTAGGTGATAAGATGGTTATAGTTATAACAGGACCAACGGGAACGGGGAAAACAGAGCTTAGTTTGTTTTTAGCAAAGAAGTTAAAAGGCGAAATTGTAAATGCTGATAGTACGCAATTTTATAAAGATTTAAATATTGCGACTAATAAGGTGACAGATAAAAAAGGTATTGTGCACCATTTATTTGATATTGTAGATATTACGAAAGATTATACGGTTTTTGATTATCAACGGGATGCTAGAGCATGTATCGCTGATATTTTAAATCGAGGTAAAACGCCCATTTTAGTTGGGGGCTCTGGATTATATATTAAGGCAGCTTTATATAACTATGAATTTGCGGATAAAGAAAAAAAAGATTATGAAGGTGTTAGTAATGACGAGCTATATAAAAGGTTATTAGAAGTTGATCCTGATACAAAAATTCATTTAAATAATAGAGTTAGGGTAATAAGTGCTTTAAATTATTACGAAGCAAATCGTCGGCCATATAGTGAAAAGGCAAAGAGCGAAAAACTACTATATGATACTTTGTTTATTGGCTTAACAGCGGAACGCGATATATTGTATTATAAAATAAATAAACGAGTTGAAATGATGGTGGAAGAAGGGTTATTGGAAGAAGCTAGGAATATTTATGACTCGCAAATTAGAACTAAAGCAGTGATGACACCCATTGGTTATAAAGAATTGTTTGATTATTTTGAAGGGAAAAAGGATTTGAATGAGTGTTTAGATTTAATTAAACAGAAAAGCCGTAATTATGCGAAGAGACAATATACATGGTTTAATAATCAAATGAATTTAAAATGGTTTCATGTAGATTATGAAAATTTTGATAATACAGAAAACGATGTATTAGAATATATTACTAATAGGAAATAGGCACTATTAGTAATTTTTTTGTTTAGATTTTTTTATTAAAAATAAACTATCTGATAGGTTTTATTGTTTCATAGTTGGATGTTAGTGGTGTTTTAGGCTGTTAAGTTTTATTATATTTAAAATAGCATTAAAAAAAAATAGTTAATTACTATTTTTATTTTGAATATAATATGCATAATATTCTTCTAAAGTTAAATTCTCTTTTTGAAGCTGGTTAGCTATTTTTGAGCCAACGTATCGGTAGTGCCAAGGCTCATATTGATAACCTGTGATGTCTTCTTTATCTTTAGGAAATCTTAAGATAAAACCATATTTATATGCGTTTTTTTGAAGCCATTTGAAAGCATCAGTATTTTCAAAACTATTATCAATTTGATTAATATCGGTAGCTAAGCCGGTTTGGTGTTCTGAAAACCCTGGTCTAGCTGAATAAGTATCAGCGGCAGTTTTACCATCTCTTTCAACGTAATTATTATATAAGGTTGTTTGATACTTATAAGTACGATAAGCTGAAGCATTTTTAATTATAATATTATCAAGAGTTGCCGCATCAGACATTTCCATAAAAGCATTGGCAGCTTCTTTTCGCATTTGACTATTTATACCAGTGTTATATTTAGCATTTAGTGTTATTAGGTCATCTGGTTCATAATCTTCTGTTAAATAATAATATTTGTTAACAAGCATTAAGTTATTATCTTGTAGGTTAGTTGCGATTGTATCTTTATATTTTTCTTTGTCTAAATTACAATTAACGTCAGCAATAATTTTACTGGGACTTAAATTTTTATCTTTGGCATAGGTTAGGTATCTATTTAAGTTGGCTTCAATATAATATGTTTCTTCTTTTAAACTATTTTCAAGAGGATCAACAGGTTGATTTGCTTGGATATTTTTTTCTTCTTTTTTGTCTGTGGTGAGAAAATAAACTAGAGTGCCAATAATAATTAAAAGAAGAATATTGATGACAATAAATGTATTGCGTTTTTTCTTTTTTCTTTGTTTTGTCATATTTACTCCTTATCTAAATAATAAGCATAGTATTCATCGTATGTTAATCCAGATTTTTTGACTTTGGTTGCTAAATCTTTACCTAAATAGCGGTAGTGCCATGATTCATAGGCGTAACCGGTTATTTCTTCTTTGTCTTTAGGGTACCTTAAGATAAAACCATATTTATGGGCATTTTTTTGAAGCCATTTGAAAGCATCAGTTTGATCAAAAGTTTCTCCGGATGCTCCATAAGTAATAATATCTAAGGCAAGCCCGCTTTGGTGTTCTGAATAATCAGGTCTAGCTGCATATTCATCGGCATATTCTTCACCTTTTAACTCTTTATAGTCGTCATATATTTTTTTCTGTTCTTCATAAGTGCGGTAACCGGAATTGATGATTAAAGTATAGCCTTCTTCTTTGGCACTATTAAACATTTCTTTAAATGCATCTAAGACAACTTGTCTAGTTTTGATTCCGTCAAAAGCATACCAATTACTAACATCTACAACATCAGTTGGAGCGTATTTATCAGGTAAAGAAAAGTATTTATTAACTAAAATAGCATTTTCTTGTTGCATATCAGTTTTTTTAGTATGCGTGTAATAATCATAATTGCGTTTAACATTAACCATAGCTACTATATCTTGATAATCAATATCGTTAGTTTCTTTTTCTTTTTTAGTTATATATTCTTTATAAATGCTGTAATTTTTCCATAAAAAATATTTTTGCTTAGTTAAAGGAATTAAATCTTTATCATATTTTGTCAAGGCTTTGTCTAGGACCTTTTTATCGCTTTTAAGTAAAGCTGATATTTCTTTTTCGTTATATCCTAGTTTATCTAGTTTATATTCATTACTAGTGTAATGCGTGTAAAGTTTAAACGCTATCACTGCTATTATTATAATAATTACGATAATTATAGCTATGATAATTGGTCTTTTTTTTATTTTCCTTTTTTTATTATACATACTATCACCATTTTAATTATACCATTTTTTTTTATAAATGGAAATGTTATAAGCTATTTAATGAGTGCTAATGGTGCTGTTGATGAATATTTATTTTAAAAAGAACGGTAGTAAATTTGTTGTTAATAAGCTGTTAAATAAATTAATTTTCTTGTTAGAACTTGGAAATTAGAATAAAAGTTTTTTTCGTAGAGGTTTGGTCGATCTATTATAGTGGTTTTTTGCTGATTATTTTTTAATTATGATGTTTAAAAATCATTTTCCTTTCAACAAAATTGTTAAAGGGGTATACAAATTTTAAAATAAATGTTAAAATTATATTGTATTCAAATAGAGGGTGATTGGGTGAAATATTTAGGTTTAGATTTAGGTACGCGAACTTTAGGTGTTGCGATATCTGACATAACTAAAACAATTGCGACAACCTATACAACGCTTCATTTTAGCGATAACGACTATGAAAGTGCACTTAAACAGTTAGAACCTATTATCGAAACTGAAAATATCGAGAAAATTATCTTGGGTTTTCCGAAAAATATGAACAATTCAGTAGGCCCTCGAGCTGAAACAACATTATCATTTAAACGTTTATTGGAACTGAAGTTTGATATCGAAGTGATAATGCAAGATGAAAGGTTATCAACCAAAGAGGCGAGTAGTTATATGATAAAGGCCGATATGTCGAGAAAGAAACGCAAAAAGAAAATTGACAGTTTGGCGGCTAATATTATATTACAAACTTATTTGGATAAAAGAAAGGATTGAGATTATGCCAGGAAATGAAAAATTACCAGAACTAAAATTTAAAGCTGTGGATGCAGAAGGAAGACAAATTGATTGTGATACATTATTTATGTTCGAATCGCCAGAAACTGGGAAAAATTATATAGTTTATACTGATAATTCTATTGACGAAGAAGGAAATACAAGGGTGTATGCTTCAATTTATAATCCAGAGGATTTAAAAATGGCTGAAGGGCAAGACTTAGCTGCTTTAGAGCTTATTCCTATTGAAACAGAAAAAGAGTGGAAGATTATTGAAACAATTCTTGAAGAAATGCAAAATCATGTTGAGGAAGATCAGTAGGTTTAACCTTGAAACGACGTAAGTTTTCAATAAAAAAATTTGCACTATTCATAATAGTGCTTATTATTTTAGCTGTAGTATTATTTTTAGGTTTTTATAAGTTGCAAACGTCATCTGTGAGTAAGGACACAAAAGCTATTGCAGTTGAAGTTGAAAAAGGTGATAATTACTTTACTATGGCTAGTAAATTGAAAAATCAAGATTTGATAAGATCAGAATTTTTCTATAAAATCTTCCTAAAATTTCATAAGCCGGGAGAACTTAACGTGGGGACTTATGAATTGAATCAAGCGATGAGTGTAGCTGAAATTGTTGAGACCCTTGGCAATGAAAATAACCTTCAGGATTCAAGAGTTAAACTAACTTTTAGAGAAGGTTTAAATGTAAGACAGATGGCCGATATTGTTGAAGAAAAAACTGACATTAAAGCTGAAACATTTTTGGCTAAAATATCTGATGAAACGTATATTAATAGTTTAATAAATAAGTATTGGTTTATTACTGATGAGGTAAAAAATGCTGAAATTTATTATGACCTTGAGGGATATTTATTTCCAGATACGTATATTTTTGAAAAAGATGAGGTTACTTTAGATAGTATTTTAGAAAAGATTTTAGAAAATACTGATAAGAAGCTAAGTAACTTTAAAACGGAGATACAAAATAGTGATTACACGGTTCATCAAATTTTAACTTTAGCTTCATTAGTTGAACTTGAGGCTGTAACTGATAGTGATAGAGCGAAGGTAGCTGGGGTATTTTATAATAGGTTAAATAATGGGTGGTCACTAGGCAGTGACGTAACTACTTATTATGCTGCGAAAAAATCGATGACTGAAAAATTAACTAAGTCTGAATTAAATTCATGTAATGGTTATAATACAAGATGTACTTCGATGAAAGGCCTTCCAGTTGGACCAATTGATAATCCAAGCTTAAGTGCAATTGAGGCGTCAATTAATCCAACTGACACTGATTGTTATTATTTTGTAGCTGATAGCGAGAAAAAAGTTTATTTTACAAGAAATGCGAATGAACATGAGGCGATAATTGCTAAACTGAAAGAGGAAGGCAAATGGATAGGCTAGAAGAGTACGCTAGTGAAAATAATATTCCCATCATGCAAAAAGATGGGATTTTATTTCTGACTAATTATATTAAAACTAATGATGTTAAGCGTATTTTAGAAATTGGATCGGCGATTGGTTATTCAGCTTGTAAAATGGCTTTAGTTGATGAGGATATTTCAATTGTTACGATTGAAAAGGATGAAGTTAGATACAATGAAGCTATCAAAAATATTCGTGATTTTGGTCTTGAAAAACAAATCGAAGTAATACTAGGTGATGCACTCGAAACGAAGATCGAAGGTTTATTTGATTTAATATTTATTGATGCAGCTAAAGCGCAATATATTAAATTTTTTGAAAAGTATAAAGCTAATTTGGCTGATAATGGTGTTATTATTTCTGACAATCTTAATTTTCATGGATTAACTTTAAACATTGATAGTATTCAAAGTAAAAATTTAAAGGCTTTAGTTCGAAAAATAATAAATTATAAAAAGTTTTTAATGGATAACAAAGAATTTCATACTGAGTTTTTAGAAATTGGTGATGGAATTGGTATTAGTAAAAGAATATAAGCTTTTCCTTTTGCGTTATAAGGTCATTCTTATCAAGTGTTGCTTAAATAAATTGAGATAAATTGCAGTGGTGGTATTTGGCTTTATTATTGCAATAAAATAGTAAGTATGTTTTGTACTTGCTTTTTTTGTCTAAATTTGTTAAAAATGATTTATTTTATGATATACTAAAAATAGAGAGGAGTACGTTTAGATATGAATAATGCAAAATTAAAAGCTAGTGCAAGAAAAAAATTGTCTGGTAATTATGGACCTTTACTTTCAGCACTATTAATATTTATCCTATTAGGAGGGTTATGCCATTTGGTTTCGTATTTAGTAAATACCCCTTGGTTAGATCCTTTATTAATGTTGATCGTTTATGCTTTGTTTATGATGGGATTAATAAAAATGGTTGTTAAAGTATCGCGGGGGAAAAAAGCAAAGATAGAAGATTTTTTTAATCAAACTGAGGCCTTTTTTAAATATATAGGAATTACTTGCTGTCTATTGGTTATTGCGTTTGTTTTGGGTCTACTAGAGATGATTGCTTTTAAGACATTAGTTGAAGTAATAACTTATCAAGCGGAAATGAATTTTGCTTTAGCTATATTTTTAATTATTTTTGGCTTGCTTTTAACGGTTGCTATATTAATGGTTGGAATATTTATAGCTATTGCTTTTTCACAAATATTATTTATTTTAAATGATGAACCTGATATTACTATTAGAAAAGTTTTTTCTAAAAGTTTTGACATGATGGAAAATTATATTTTTGATTATTTTGTTTTAATTTTAAGTTTTTGTGGTTGGCTTATTTTAGGGATATTTACTTTTGGTATTTTATACTTTTGGTTAATACCGTATATGATGGTGACGCTGGCTAATTTCTATAATGAGATAAAAAAAGAATATGTCGAATATAAGGGCAATAGGGAACCGGAAATGATTTTTAATAATAGCGATGTTGATGATGATATTGAATATTTATAAAAACTTTGTTTTTTAATAATTATTAATACTATTGATGACAAAGATAATTATTTTTTGGTATAATATTTTCTCGAGGTGTGTTTATGAAAGTAGCTGCTGTTATTCAAAGTATCGATCAAGCATGGAAAATTAAAAATTTGGTTTCGGCGTATTTAGTGCCAATTAACGATTTTAGTATCAATTATACTAAAACTTTTTCTTTAAAAGAGGTTTTTTCGCTTACAAAAACCGAAAAAGAAATATTTTTAATTGTTAATAAAAATATTCATAATAGTGAACTTGGTGATTTAGAAAAATTATTATTAGAAATTGAAAACTTTGGGATCTCAGGAATTGTTTATTATGATATTTCTTTAATTAATATTAAAAGAAAATTAAGATTAAAAACGCCATTGATATGGGGTCAAGAACACATGGTGACAAATTATAAAACTATCAACTATTGGTATTCAAAGGGTGCTGATTATGCATATTTATCTTCAGAACTGACGAAAAAAGAGATAGATGAGATTATAGAAAAGAGTAAAGCGAAACTGTTTATTAATGTTTTTGGTTATGTTCCTATGTTTACCTCAAGAAGGCATTTGATAAATAATTATTTGGAATATTTCGATTTGCAGGCTGAGAATAAATCTAAATTGATCTATAAAGAAGGAAATTATTATCCAATTGTAGATACACCTTATGGGACAACTGTTTATTCTAATTATGTACTAAATATGTTAGATCAGGATTTTTCTTTAGTAGATTATATTGTTTTTAATAGTGAACTAATTAAGGAAGAAGATTTTTACGATGTTTTATTTAAGTATAAAAATGGTAAAAATAATTATAAGTTTCCTTTTGAATATGGCTTTTTATATAAAGAAACTGTTTATAGGGTGAAGAAAGATGCATAGACCGGAGTTATTAGCGCCAGCGGGTGATTTGGAAAGATTGAAGATAGCTTTGCTATATGGGGCGGATGCAGTATATATCGGTGGTGATTTTAGTCTTAGGGCAAACGCCAATAATTTTAGTTTGTCAGAGATCGAAGAAGGGGTATGTTATGCTCATAAACTTAATAAAAAAGTTTATGTCACTGTTAATATAGCAATGCATAATAAAGAGTTAGAAACAATTGTTAGCTATTTAAAAGATTTAGATAGTATAGGCGTTGATGCAATTATTGTTAGTGATCCAGGAATTATTCATTTGGCGAAAGAGCATACTAATTTGGAAATTCATTTATCTACTCAAAATTCTAGTTTAAATAAAGAGGCAATAGCTTTTTGGAAAAGTGAAGGCTTAACTAGAGTGGTTTTAGCTAGAGAATGCACAAGAGAAGACATAAAAGATATAAAAGAAAATGTTGATATTGAGCTTGAAGTTTTTGTTCATGGTGCGATGTGTGCTTCATATAGTGGCAGATGTGTGCTTTCTAATTTTTTAACGGCTCGTGATTCTAATCGTGGTGGTTGTAGTCAAATATGTCGCTGGGATTTTGATTTAATCGAGGAAGGCGAGCATTTAAAAGGCGAAAGACCTTTTACCTTTTGTACTAAAGATTTATCGTTAATTAAGTATATACCTGATCTAATTAATATTGGAGTAGACAGTTTAAAAGTTGAAGGTAGAATGCGTTCATCTTACTATATTGCAACGATTATTAAAGTTTATCGTATGGTAATTGATGAATATATGAACAATCCGGAAAAGTATGAATATAATTTAGAGTATGAACGTATTTTAAGGCGCTGTGCTAATCGTGATTCTGTACCGCAATTTTTTAATGGTATATTTGATAAGGATGTACAATATTATAATGGCAGGATGGAAATTACGAATCAAGATTTCTTAGGAATGGTTTTGGAATATGATCGAGAGAATGGACTTGCAAAAATTCAACAGCGAAATTATTTTGCACTCGGTGATGAAATGACAATATTTGGTCCTAAGGAAGAGTGTACTTTTACGTTAACTGAGCTCTATGATGAAAGTATGCAACCGCTTGAAATTGTTCGTCATCCTAAGCAAATTGTTTATATTAAAGTGCCAATAGCGGTGGATGAAAATTATATGTTAAAAAAGTCCTTGACAAAGGATTGATTGTGTAGTATGATTTTATGAAGTCATGATATTATAGAACTGAGGTGAAAATTATGTCAAAAGCCGAAGAAGTTTATATAACTGAACAAGGTCTTGAAGATATGAAAAAAGAATTAGAATACTTGCAAACTGAAAAAAGGCCAGAAGTTATAGAAGCACTAAAAGAAGCTCGTGCATTAGGAGATTTGAGCGAAAATGGTGAATATGATGCTGCAAGAAGTGAACAAGCAGAAGTTGAAACAAAAATCGCATCTTTAACTTCGATGATCGAAAATGCAATAGTTATTGGTGATGCAGATACTGATGAGGTTTCAATTGGCAATACTGTTGAAGTGGAATATCTTGGTGACGATGAAAAAGAAATTTATGCAATTGTGGGTAGCACAGAAGCTGATCCATTTGAAAATAAAATTTCTAATGAATCGCCAATTGCACAGGCTATTATGGGTAAAAAAGTTGGTGACATAGCTAAAGTAGTTAGTCCAAATGGCGAATATGAAGTTAAAATTTTAAATATTAAATAAGTTGTTTTAAATATATTATAAGTTTGATAATTATAAATAATAGGTTTTAATAAAAATTAGATTTAGACGATCTAATTTTTTTGTGATTTTACTTCTTTTGCAATCCCTTGTGTAAACCTGCATTTTCGTTAAATTAAGAGAAAACTTCCCGGTATAAACCCAAAAATAGTTATAGAGGTAAAATCCCGGAAAATAAGGGGAAAGTCTAGACAAAAACAAATTAAAATGATAAAATAAAGCCGAATTAAGTTAA
>CALVRM010000019.1 GCA_944358695.1 uncultured Bacilli bacterium
GGCATTTTATCAGAAAAACAGACAAATAAATTAAAAAAAATGAGGGGGGGGGGGGTGGGGGGATGGTATAATGTCAATAATAATGCAGTAAGTAAATTTCAGTGTAGGAGAGTAGTATGAGTATGAAACAAAAACGTAGAAATCATAGTAACATAATAATAATATCTTTATGTACAGTTTTACTTTGCATGGCCGTAGGATATGCTGCCTTTTCTAGTGTTTTGGACATTAAAGGAACGAGTAATATTACTAGTACTTGGGATGTGGAAATTACAAATGCCGAAGTCAAAGATATTAAAGGGCAGGTAGAAAATGTAAAAGGTCCAACTTTTGATAGTTTGTCTGCTACCATGGAAGCTAGTTTTTTTGTTCCTGGTGATGCTATTACTTATGAGATAACCGTTAGTAATTTAGGAACTCTAGATGCTGTATTAGATTCAATCAAAATCAATCTCGAGGATCAAGATGTTATATTATTTTCGGTTGATGGAATAAATTCTGGCGATGAGTTATTGAAAGGAGACTCTAAAAAATTTGATGTTACCTTAAAATATAACGAAGATGTTACGACTCAGCCGGGTCTATCCACAGTAACTTTTAACATGAATATGAATTATTTACAAAAAGGTAATAGTTCTAATTTCTCAGATGCTGATGTTCCAAGTATTGAACAAGGATTAGCGATTAATAGTATTGAACTAACGCCATCTGAAAAAAGCATTAGTACTAAGGTTATAGCAAATGAAGCAAGTGTTTATTACTATTCAATAGATAATGATAAATGGTATGAAAGCATGAGTAATATTTACACCATTAATGATTTAAAACCATATACAGATTATACAGTCTATGTTAAAGCTGAGGATGATGAAGGCAATGTTGTTGTATCCAGTAAAACTGTAAAAACAACCGATGTTACAAATCCGACTATTGATTATAACATAGGAACTAATACTATGGGTAATAATAACTGGTACAAAGAGTTAAATATTGAAGCTACCATAAAGGATAATGATCAAGTAAAAGAAGCTTTATATTGTGTTACTTCTAACGATAGTTGTACTCCAAGTAAAGAATTAACTTTATCAAATAACAAAGGAATTATTGCTTTGGAAAGTAATAGTAAAGCGCAAAAGGTTTGTATTCAAGCCACTGATAGAAAAGGCAATAATTATACAAAATGTTCAGATTCATATCAAGTAGATAGTATAAATCCAACGGTTGATTCTTTAACCTTAACTCCAGACGATGATACAATGACAGCAACTGTAACGGGAACTGATGCTCATAGTGGTATATATACTTACTATTATAGTAAAGATGGTGGCAAGACTTATGTAAGTAGTTCTAATTCAAATTACACTTTTACTTCATTAGAAGAAGGAGATTATTTAGTAACGGTTTATGTCGAGGATAAAGCCGGTAATGTTTCAGAGCTTGAAGCCAAAACTACCACAATAAGACATGCTAGTTTCTGTATCCATAATGATATTACAGATTTAGGCGATTGCGTTATTGCCACTGAAGCTGGCGATAGTGATGTTGCCGTTGCAAAAACTGCTATTCAAGCTAAAGGAACTCCAAGCTTTACAGTCACTAGCCCAAGTATTACATATAGTGAAACGCATAGCAATACCACTTCAACTTATGATAATACAACTTACCATAATATTGGAACATCATATACTTTTAACACGACAACTGGCTACTATACTTTAAAAAATTATTCATTAAAGGATCCAACAACTATTGATTACAGCACGGGTAATTACTACACTTGTATTAGTACTAATACCACATGTACAACTCTTTACAAAATCACGGATGCAAGTAGTAGTGTAAATAGTTCCACTGGTGCTACCACATATAGAATTGTTAAATATAATTATGGTTCAAGTATCCAAAGTTATGATACGAGTTCATCTGGGCTATACTCAGCTAATGATGATAATGGAGTTAGTTATTATTATCGTGGTGCCGTGGGAGGAAATTATGTCAAATTTGCTGATAAATATTGGCGAATAATTAGAGTAAATGGTGATGGAACTATTAGAATGATATATGATGGAACAACTCCGCATCAAAATGGGGAGGCTAGTAGTAATAGACAAGTTGCCACCTCAGCTTTCAGTTCAAGATGGAGTGATAATGGTTACGTTGGTTATATGCGTGGTGATATGAGTAATAACCAGATTACCGAATATGATATTGCCTTTACTTATACTGGATTATCAAATACGGCTAAATATTATTTTGGTACAAGTTATACCTATGATAAGACGACTAATACCTTTAAACTATCGGGTGATTTGGTTAATGAAACCTTATCAGAATATAATACTAATCATAATAGTTCTAAGCTTTATACATGCTTTTCAACTTCAAGTACTGGAGCATGTCAAAGATTAGTTCATGTCCAAAAATATGTTAGTGCTACATCAATGAGTGTTACTGCTGTTGAGTATTCAAGTGGATCGTATGAAGAAGCACATGCGAATCAAACCAATAGTACAATAAAAACTTATTTAGATAATTGGTATAGTAGTAATTTGAATAATTATGCTGAAAAAATATCTAACGAAGCTGTATTCTGTAATGACCGAAGTAAATCTAGTTATAACAGTGGGGCTTATAGAAATACTGGATATGGAATAACGCCAACAATTTATGGATATGATCGATTCTATGCATGGGAAGGTTCGGCGAAAGGACCAAGATTGACTTGTCCGCAAGATAATGATAAATTTACAGTCTCAAGTGCATCGGGAAATGGAGCTTTAACTTATCCAGTAGGTTTAATTACAGCTGACGAGGTAAACATGGCAGGTGGAAAGACAAGTTCTCAGAATTTATTGTATTATTTATATTCTGGTACAACTTATTGGACCATGTCGCCGTCCAACTTCAACAATTGGGGCAATGCTGACGAGCTCCGCGTCACTAGTACTGGTGAGCTTCTGAACGACGATGTGCACAATGGCTACGGCGTCCGCCCAGTTATCAATCTAGATCCTAATAATCTAACATTCACTGGGTCTGGAACCATGGAAGATCCGTTTGTTGTTTCGTAAGAAACAACTTTCTCTTAACCCTAGTTAAAATAAGTGGTCAAAAATGACTCTTCATTTTTGACCCAGGGGCTAATCTACATTGTGGACAAATTTATGTCGCCGTCCCGCATCAGCGGTTGGGGCGGTGCTGGCGGATTCCTAGTCACTGGTGCTGGTGAGCTCAATGGTGGGTCTCTTGTGAACAATGGCTACGGCGTCCGCCCAATTTCCAATTTGAAATAAAAACAATAAAATGGGACTAATCTATATTGTGGCCAGCTTCATGTCGCCGTCCAACTTCAACTCCAATTCGAACGCTAACGAGTTCAACGTCACTAGTACTGGCGAGCTCAATGGCTGGAACAATGTGAACAATGGCTACGGCGTCCGCCCAATTTCCAATTCGAAAAAAAGACAACAAAACGGGGCTAATCTACATTGTGGCCAGCTTCATGTCGCCGTCCAACTTCAACAATTGGAGCAACGCTGACGAGCTCAACGTCACTAGTACTGGTGCGCTTACGAACGATAATGTGAACAATGGCTACGGCGTCCGCCCAATTTCCAATTCGAAATAAAAACAACAAAATGGGGCTAATCTATATTGTAGCCAGGTTCATGTCGCCGTCCAACTTCAACAATTGGGGCAATGCTAACGAGCTCAACGTCACTAGTACTGGTGAGCTTATGAACAACGATGTGAACAATGGCTACGGCGTCCGCCCAATTTCCTACTACAATTAGTAATTATTTACTAATGAACCGAGATGTTACGCGGCTACGGCTAATAACGAGAGGAAGTAATTGCTAATGCAATAATCGTTTTACTAGATTGGAAACAAGGTTAGTCCCTTGCTAATAAGCTAAATATAAGATATAGACGTTATATAACTTTGTTTATGTAACTATTGCTATATTATTTAGCAAAGAATACCTAAAAAGTATTCTTTGCTATTAAATATTTGGAGGGCTTTATGAAACTATATGATATGTATACTGATTTAAAATCAAATTTTGTAGATGTGGTAGTATTAATTCAAAGTGGTAAATTTTATATTACATTTGATAATGATGCCTTGCTTTTAAGTTATTTATTTAAATATAAAAAAATAAATAATAAAGTTGGTTTTCCTAATAATGCCTTGCCCAATGTTTTAAAAAAATTAGAAGAAAATAATATAAGCTACATTGTCGATGATAATACAAGAAATATTAGCTTAGAAAATAAATATTATATTTTATTGCAAAAAGCTAATGAAGATTTGCTTATTACTAATATGTGTGGAAGTCTTATTATTAAAATCAAGGAAAAAGTGAGTGAAGATTTTGCTAATTATGAAAAGATTAAGAAGTTAATCGATGAGTTATAACTTTAAAGTATTAAATAGTTCTTATAAAACAATTAATTATATTAACAAAATTCTTCCAAACTATCCTAAGAAAGAAGTAGTATTAAAACAAAATATCGAAAAAACTTGTTATACAATCATTGAAAATATATTTGCTTATAACATAAACGACAGTTTACGGATTAAAGATAAAAATATTAAAGAATTGCTTATTAATTTGTCTATGCTCGATTTTTATACTCGAGTTTCTTATGACAAAAAAATTATTAGTAAACATCAATTTGAAGTAATTAGCCGTTTTATCACGGAAATCAAAAAGATGGTTTATGGCTTAAAAAAAAGAGAGGTAGTTGTCAATGAATAAAAAGAAAGTAATAATAATTTTTCTTAGCCTTATTATCGTTGCTTTTCTCATTTATGTTTTCTTTATCAAGGAAAATGAACCAATTCAGCTTGAAAATCAAACAGTAAAGCATGAAACAGTTGAGTCACTCTATAAAACAGCTAAAGCAGACAATTGTACAGAGTTCACCACTTATAACAAAAAAACTGATGTAAATGAAATTACCACAAATTCTATACTTTACTTAATTTTTAACCAAATGAAGCAAGATAAAGTGCTGAAAGATAATATTGAGTTAAAAGAGTATCAAATTTCAGCTAGTAAGATTTTTCAAACATCAATTTGGCCCAAAGAATTTAAAAATTATATGTATGATGGATATAGTTATAGTTTAAATGGAGATACAATTACAAGAGAAAAAGGGACATGTGATAGCCTACAATATGTTTCAAAACTCTATGGATACAGTAGTAAAGATGAAACATTAGAGGTTGACGTCGCAGTTGCCTATATTAAAGATAACAAAATATATGATTTACAAAATAATGAAATAGGTGATTACGACAAAAAAAATATTAATAAAATTTTAGATAAAGGTACTATTCAAGTATATAATTATGTTTTCAAAAACGATAATTATTATTTAAATAGTATTGGTAGTAAATAATGGCAGTATGTTATGAAGATATTTTATCAATTGATAAAATAATTGAAGTATATAAAAATATTCGTTCAAACACCTGCCATAAAGAAAAGCTGGTTCGATTTGAACTAGCTTTTTCTTGTAATATTGTAAAAGTATTTGACAGCTTAAAAAGCAGAAAATATTTTCATCATCGTTATAATCTTTTCTTAATTTCCAAGCCTAAATATCGTATTATTATGAGTGAAATTATGTATGACAAAATTGTCAACCATTTGATAAGTAAATATATTTTAATTCCTGCACTAATTCCTAAACTTATTGAAATGAATGTAGCAACCAGAGTTGATAAAGGAACTAAGGCCGGCATTTATTATACTAAAAAATATATAAATTCCTTAAAACAAAATCATGATAAAGTTTATGCTTTAAAATGTGATATTAGTAAATATTTTTATAATATAAATCATGAAATTCTTCTAGATAAATTGAGTAAAGATATAAAGGATCCAGAATTGTTATCTTTAATTTCTAACATTGTTTATAGTACTGATGAGCAATATGTAAACATTAATATAGACAAAATGATTCAAAAAGAAATAAGCCGGTTAATGAGTATCAAAGCGCCTGACTTAGACAATAAAATAAAACAGTTAACATCTTTACCACATTACGAAAAAGGTAAAGGTTTGCCAATTGGCAATGAAACCAGTCAGATTTTAGCTATTTATTATTTAAATGATTTAGACCATTATATTAAGGAACAATTAAAGATAAAATGCTATGTCCGATATATGGATGACTTTATTTTATTTCATCATGATAAAGAATATCTAAAAGAATGTCTTGAAAAAATCAAATTAGAATTATCTAAAGTCAAATTAACATTAAACAAGAAAACGCAAATTTATGACCTTGATAAAGGAATGAACTTTCTTGGTTATAAGTTTAAATTAAATAATAAACGTTTAATTATACTTATCAATAATCAAACTAAAAAAAGGCTAAAGCGAAAATTAAAGCGTTTAAAAAATCAAAATGCTTCTAACTATGACAATGTTAAAGCTAGTTACAAAGGATATATTATGAAAGCTCATTGTAAAGGTTTTTTATATAGAACCAAATTTTAAAAGGCCGCTTAATTGGCCTTTTTTCCTTGGTAAGAATTTCTTTTAGCCATTTCCTTATCAATATCATTAAGTACACTGACTTTTTTAGTTAGCCAAGTAGGCGTAACCAAGTCAGAGATCATTGGGTCACCAGTTAGTCGCTCAATGACTATTTTAGGATTTAAATTTTCAAGTTGATCACAAACAATGTCTACGTATTCTTCTTTAGACAGTAACTTGAAAGGTTTTTTTAAATACAATCTTTCAAGTGGCGTTTCTTTAAGCACACTAAGCATGTGAATTTTTATTCCATTGATACCGATATCATTTAAGTGTTTAACAGTTTCAATCATCATCTCTTTAGTTTCGTAAGGCAAGCCATTAATAATATGGGCAACTACAAAAATATTTCTTTTTTGCAGCTCTTTAACCATATTGTCAAAACAGTGCAAATCATGACAGCGGTTAATTAATTTGGTAGTCTTTTCATGAATAGTTTGTAGCCCTAGTTCGACAGTTAAAAAAGTTCTTTTGTTTAGTTCTTCTAAATATTCTAAGCATTCCTCACTAATGGCATCCGGTCTGGTTGCAATTGCTAAACCAACCACATTGTCAAGCTTTAAAATGGTTTCATATTTATCTTTTAAAACAGAAAGCGGAGCGTAAGTGTTAGTACGAGCTTGGAAATATCCAATATATTTAGCCTTTGGCCATTTTTTATGCATCATTGTTTTAACTTCTTCAAATTGCTTAACTAAATTGTCATTAGGTTTTCCGGCATATTCACCACTACCAGTTTTGGAACAAAAAATGCAACCATTATATCCAACTTTTCCATCGATATTAGGACAGGAAAAACCGGCATTTAAACTAACTTTAAACGCTTTGCTTCCAAATTTATGTTTATAAAAATAATCTAAAGTATGATATCTTTTATTAGTATTTGAATAAGGAAATCCATTCATAAATCTCACCTTTTTAAATTTTCCTTTTTTTAAAATAGTATAAATTATATTAAGCCATTTTTTAACTATAATATATTTTATCATAAAATATGTTAAATTAGAAAACTATTAAATTATATAGTTTTTATAAGCTAGTAGTTGCTAAAATAAGTAGTTTTTTAATATAGTTTTGTGTGAAAATGTCATGAAAAATGGAAATTTTTCACAAAAAAACTTTATATTATAAGGAAACTTTGATATAATTACCATGGGAGGTAGAAAAAGTGAAAAGGAATTTACTTAAAGCAATTGGAATATCTTTCTTAATTTTTGTCGTACTTAGTTGGATAATTCCGGCTGGTATGTACTCTAATGGGGAGTTTGTTAAGAATGGTATCGACGCTGTTGGTTTGTTTGATTTAGTAAGTATCCCAGTTTCAACTATACTTACATTTGCCTTATATATTGCAGTATTTGCATGTATAGGTGGTCTATATGGTGTAATGGAGAAAACTGGAGCTTTAGCAAGTTGGGTTGAAAGAATAAATAAGAAATTTAGCGGAAAAGAAAAAGGATTTTTAATCTTTACAATTATTTTCTTTGTTGTTCTTTCCTCAGTAACAGGTTTAATATTGCCACTATTTGTTTTAGTTCCATTATTTGCCATGATTTTGTTTGCTATGAATTATGACAAAGTTACTGCCATGGCTTCGACTGTTGGAGCAATGTTAATTGGTTCTGTATGTTCGACATATGGTTTCAATATAACTGGGTATACTAAGAATATTTTAGCCTTAGATATGAATAATGAAATTTGGGCTAAAGTAGTATTATTGGTGCTTCTTACAGCTGCCTTAATTTTCTTCGTTTTAAAATTTTCTACTAGAAAAGCAGCAGTTAAAGTTGAAGCTGCTAGAAAAGAAGCTAAAGTAGAAAAAGCCGAAAAGAAAGAAGTTAAAACGCCAGCTAAAAAAGCAACAAGTCAAACTAAAAAAACTTCGGCTAAAAAACCAGCATCTAAAAAAACAACAACCAAAGCTAAGAAAACTACTACTAAAAAGACAACTCAAAATATGGCTGTTGCCAAAGATGTTAAAAAAGTTAAAACGGCAAAATCAACTAGTATTTTACCATTAGTAATAATTTTCATCTTAATGATTATCGTTACTATGGTTGGTATGTATAATTGGTATTATGCATTTGAAATCAACGTATTTAATGATCTTCATACCAGTATTATGAGCGTTAAAATTGGTGATTTCCCAATCTTTGAACATTTGCTAAGTGGTATTAGTCAAATTGGTTATTGGGGTAATGCCGAATTCATCATTATGATGGTGTTTGCAGCTATTTTAATCGCTTTCATTTATAAATTAAGATTAGGAGAATTCGTTGAGAGCTTTATTGCCGGTGTTAAAAAAATGTTACCAACTGCTATATATGCTGCTTTAGCAAGCGTAATTTTAACAGTTTTATATCAAGCTTCTTATAGTGGTACTGGAACAATTACTGACACTATGTTCAATGCAACAATGGGAATGTCAGATGGCTTTAATGTTTTAACTACTGGACTTACAGCTTTATATGGAAGTTTCTTCTATAACGATTTATATTATTTATTATCTAGTATGGCCGCATATTTATCTAATTTTGATGCTAGTTCATTAACAATTGCTGGCCTATTAGTCCAATCTATTTATGGATTAGGAATGATAATATTCCCAACAAGCGTAGTTCTAATTGCTGGTCTTAGTTATTTCGATGTATCATGGAAACAATGGTTTAAATACATTTGGAAATTCGCGTTAGCAGTTTTATTAATAGTTTTATTAATTTGCTGCATATTAACAATTATGTAAAAAGGAAGCTACATTGCTTTCTTTTTTCATTTTGTTTTCACTTAACTACGGTATAATAAACGACGTAAATGCGAGGTATGTTTTATGAAAAAATCATTATTAAATTTTTTAAAGAAATATAAATATCTTTTATTAAGTATCTTTACGATTATTATCGTCGTTTTACTTATTATCAATTATGTTTATCCAAAGATAAGAACTAATTTGTTAAACAACGAAGACTGGCTTCGAAAAAATATCAGTATAAAAATAAATCAGGGCTTAGGTTCAAATATTTATTCGGTCGAAAAACCAGATGATGTTGATATTTTTACAGAGACTTATCAGCAAATAATCACAGGTAAAATAGAACAATTATTAGAAAACTACGATTATACTTTTGAAGATCCATTAATTATTTTGAATCCTTATGGTACAAACAACACAGGGATAAATATTTATTATAATGATGAAAATAATGCGGCTTTGTCATATACAGTTGAAGCTAAAGATACTGAAAATTTTTCACGAACTTTGACTAAATCTGATGGACCGGATTATGAATATCAACTTATCGGTTTAGTTGGAGGAAGAACTAATACTATAAATTTAACATTAACCCAAGATGACCAGGTTTTAAAAACGAAAAAGATTACAATAAACATGTCAAATAGTGAATCAACGGTTGATACTAAATTAGATATCGAAAATGGCGATAGTACAGAAGAACTAACAGACGGTTTGTACGCATTATTAGGGCATGATAAAAGCTTTAATTCCAATATTTATCTTTATGATAATAACGGTGTATTAAGGTCTGAATTAGCTTTAAGATCATATCGTACCGATCGTATAGTTTTTAAAGACAATTACATGATTTATTCTTATAAAAAAAATGGATTTGTTAAAGTAGATAATACCGGTAAAATTATTGATTTTTATAATATTAAAGGCTATACTATGCACCATGATTTTGTTTATGATGAAATTAATAACAAATTAGTTATTTTAGCCAATAAAAATGGTGCGAATACGATTGAAGACTATGTGATTACTTTGAATTTAGATACTAAAGAAGTAGAAGAGTTATTAGATATGAAAGATTATCTTAAAGATTATTATGATAATGCTGTAACTCCTGAAGAAGGAAATACATATGGTGGTGACGAGCTCGACTGGGTTCATTTAAATAGTCTACAAATAATAAATGGTCAAGATGTTTTACTAAGTGCACGCGAAATTAGTTTCATTATCAGAATAAATGATGTTTATGAAAATCCAACTTTAAAATACATTTTAGCTGACGAAAGTATGGTTGCTGAAGCTAATTACGAAGAATATAGCTATACCAAAGTAGGAGACTTTACTTCTCACGCAGGGCAGCACACTGTCACCTATACTGAGGATGGTAGTTTAAGTGATGGCCAGTATTATGTTACAATTTACAATAATAATTATGGTGGAGCTAGAACAAAACCTGACTTTGATTGGTCAAATTATCCAGGTGTGGGAACTTATGAAGAAGGGACAACTTCGATGTTTTATAAGTATTTAGTTGATGAAACTAAAAAGACGTATACATTGGTACAAAGCTTTAACGTTCCTTACTCTAGCATCGTTAGCAGCATTGAGTACTATAATGGAAATATTGTAACAAGTTCTGGTAAAGATCATTCATTTGGTGAATATGATAGCCAAGGGAATTTAATAAGACAATTTAATTATACTTCAAAGAAATATGCATATAGAGCTTTTAAATATGATTTTAATAGTATATGGTTTCAAAATTAAGGAAGATTATCTCTTCTTTTTTGTTAGAAAAATTTACTATATAAAATTACGCCAAAATATGATAAAATTATATAAGGTGGTAAGATGGAAAAAGCATTTGAATATAAAATAGATGGCGAAAAATATAATGTTGAAATCGTTAGAAAAAACAACAAAAACACCTATATTAAAATAAAAGATGATTTAACCATCTATGTTACAACTAACTTCCTAGTTTCCAAACGTGACGTTAAAATTATGCTTGCCCGTGAAGAAGAATTTTTAAAAAAAGCGTTAAATAAAGTAAAACGTAAACAAGCCTATGAAAATGACTTCTATTATTTAGGGTGCAAATATGATATAATAATAGTACCATTTAATGATATCGAAATGGATAATGGCAAGATATATACACCAAACGAGCAAGCATTAGCAAAGTGGCTTTCCAAACAAACTAAAAAAATTTTTGATGAAAGATTACAATATTGTTATAGTCTTTTTGAAGAAAATATTCCATATCCTAAACTAAAAATCAGGACAATGAAAACAAGATGGGGTGTTAATCATAAACTAGATAGTTCTATTACTTTAAATTCAAAATTAATTCGCTATGATATTAAAGTAATTGACTATGTAATTATTCATGAACTTAGTCATTTTGTGCATTTTGATCATTCAAAAGACTTTTGGAAGACCGTTGAATATTATATGCCAAACTATAAAAAAGCCATAAAAGTACTAAAGGAGTAGAGGTGATAATTTGTGAAAAAAGGTTTAATATATTTAGGACTATGTATACTTTTAGTTATTCCATGTAATACAATTAAAGCTGAAACTTTAGATGAATATATTGCTAAAGCCGAAAAAGCTTTAAAATCTTCTCAGGCTACAAAGCAGCAAAAACAAATGACTGAAGAAGAAAAGAAAAAAGCTTTAGCTGAGAAGGAAGAAATAACTAAAACCATAGAACAAACGCAAACAGACATTACTAATCTAGAAACGGATATTAAAAATCTCGAAGCCTCAATTGAAAATAAAAATAAAGAAATAAAAGAGATTTTAAAATTTGTTCAAATTACTAGTGGTGAATCTGTTTACTTAGAATATGCTTTTGGTGCAAGCTCTTTTACTGATTTTATATATCGAGTTTCTGTTGCCGAACAATTGTCTAGTTATAATGACGACCTAATTACAGGCTATAACCAGGATATAAAATCATTAGAACAAAAGCAAAAAGATTTAGCCGCTAAAGAGCTTCAATTAAAAGAACAACAACAAAAACTAAATGAGTTAATCAAAAAATTATCTAAAGAAATTGAAGAATTAAATGATACTGCTCAGTCATATGATGCTGAATATAAAAATTTAATGAATTATGTTAACCTTTTAAAATCAAAAGGTTGTAAAGGTTATGAAGACATGGCTGCTTGTGAAGCTAGAATGACACCACCAGCTGTAAATGGCGGTGGAAGTAGTGGAGGAGGAAGTGTTACCGGTGGTGGCAATGCTAAGGGTTTTTATATTCCGCTTACTAATGGAAGAGTGACACAAAATTATTATGGAAAAAGTCATAATGCGATTGATATCACGAATTATGAAGGCGCCCCTGTATATGCTATTACGACCGGTACGGTAATTACGATTTCGCGAAATCAATCATGTGGTAAAAATATCGTTTATATTCTTCATAATGTTGGTGGCCAAATGTATACTACGGTGTATTATCATTTAAAGACAGTGAATGTTTCAGCTGGACAAACCGTTTATTATACCACCCAGATAGGTACTCAGGGCGGTAATCCTAGTTACGATAGTTGTACATCTGGTTCCCATTTAGACTTTAAATTATTTAAAGGAAGATATTTGAAAGACTTTTTCTCACTAACTAATGGTCCACATATGGATCCACGCATATGGTTAACACAATTACCAGCGGAAGGCAAACGTTTTACAAGTAGATAGAAAAGGGTGGATAAATGAAAAAATATTGTTATTTAGTTGTAACAGTTGCACTGATCTTTTCTTTATCAATGGTTACCGTTAGTGCGAAAGATTTAACTTTAAATCAATTAGAAGCCCAAGCTAAAGCTAATAGAGAGGCCTATAATAAAGCAAAAGAACAAAAAGCCCTTACTGAAACTGAAAAAGCTAATGCTACTAAACAAAAAACAGAAGTTGAAGCTGAAATAAATAATATTAATACTGAATTAAAGACAATCGAATCAGATATTACTAAATTACAAGAGTCGATGAAAATAAAGGATAAAGAAATTAAAGAATTAATGAAATTTGTTCAAGTATCAAATGGTGAATCAGCTTATTTAGAATACGCTTTTGGGGCCAGTTCATTTACAGATTTTATATATCGAGTTTCTGTTGCTGAGCAGTTATCCAGTTATAATGATACTTTAATACAAGAGTATAATGAAAATGTTAAACAATTAGAGCAAAAGCAAAAAGAACTTGCGACTAAACAGCAAGAACTTACTGTAAAACAACAAGAGCTTACTGTTTTAGAAGCTAAGTTAAGTAAAGAAATTGAAACCCTTCAATCAGGAATGATAAGTAAAGATCAAGAATATAAAACCCAAATTAACTTAATTAATAGTATGAAAAAACGTGGTTGTAAAGGTAGCGATACTATAACAAGCTGTCAAAATAAAATTATTAGCAGCGGGAATATAGCTAGTGTCAATGGAACATACATGCCTATTTCTAGTGGATATGTTACTAGTGATTATGGCTGGCGTGTTATTAATGGGAAAAATGAATTCCATACAGGAATCGATTTTTCAAAAAGTGTTGCTGGTGATCCGGTTTATCCTATTGCTGATGGCGAAGTTATTATGCTTGATAATAATCCTGAGTGTGGAAATCATATAGTATATGTTAAACATAATATTAATGGTCATTCATATATCACCTCATATTGGCATCTTTCAAGTTGGTCAGTTAGTGTGGGACAAAAAGTATCATATACCACTAAGATAGGTTCGATGGCTGGACGTAATTCAGTTGATACTTGTTCGGGTGGTATCCATGTTCATCTTAACTTATTTGACAATAGCGGAAATAGCTGGGAAAATAGGGTTCTTGCTGGTGGAAATCCTAACAGCGGACGTATTAATCCAAGGATAGTTGCCCCGCAAATCCCGGGTCATAACGGTTATTTTAGTCATAGGTAGAGGAATGAAAATTCCTCTTTTTTGACAAATTATTATCATTTTATTTCGTTATAATATAAAAAGGTGATATAATGAAAGTAAAGGTTTTTGATGAAAGTCACGAGAAAGATTTAGAAAAATCAATCAATGACTTTATATCTGATAACGAGCCAGAACTTATTGATATTCGCTTTGCTGTGAGTGTTACCGCTTATGGTGAAGAACAAATATATTGTTTTTCTGCGCTTATCGTTTATAGATAGGGTGATGTTATGAAAAAAAATAGCTTTCTCGCTGGAGCAGCTATTTCAACTATTGGAATAATAATTTGTAAGTTTATTGGGCTGGTATATGTAATTCCTTTTTATGCCATAATTGGTGTTCAAGGTGGAGCCCTTTACAGTTATGCTTATTCAATTTATAACATGTTCTTAAATTTAGCTACCAGTGGAATTCCTGTGGCCATGAGTAAGGTTGTAAGCGAATATAATAGTTTAAAATATTATAATACTAAAGAAAGAACTTTTAAAATAGGCCTTAAAATAATCGGTATTTTAGGCGCCGTTGTTTTTTTAACCCTTATTATTTTTGCTCCGCAAATTGCTTATTTGATAATTGGTGATGTTGAAGGTGGGAACTCTATTGAAGATGTAACTTTAGTTATTAGAATAATCGCTACGGCTATTCTTGTTGTTCCATTTCTTAGCGTTTCCAAAGGCTATCTTCAAGGACATAAAATTATGCAAGTATCATCATTTGCTAATATTTTAGAGCAAATAGTTAGAGTTATCGTTATATTAGGTGGTAGTTTTTTTGCTTTAAAAGTATTCCATGCTTCAGTAACTACGGC
This sequence comes from uncultured Bacilli bacterium, assembly GCA_944358695.1. GTDB lineage: Bacteria > Bacillota_I > Bacilli_A > RF39 > UBA660 > Coprosoma. Next base: position 15,061 of record CALVRM010000019.1, read on the forward strand.
AGTGGGTATTGCTGTTTTTGGCGCTACTGTTGGCGCAATTGCCGCTTATTTTTACGTCGCTAATAAGATAAAGAAAAATAAAAAAGATTTAAATAGAACGGCTACTATTACAAGAGATGAAACTAAAATAACTACAAAAGACGTAGCTAAAAAAATTATATTTTATGCTTTACCATTTGTTGTAATTTCTGTACTTCAATCAGCATTTACCATGGTTGACGTTTTTACAGTTGTAAAATCACTAGTATCACTAGGATATACTACGGCTATTAGTGAAAACGTTTTAAGTGTTTTAGCAACTTGGGGTAGTAAGCTGAATATGATTGTTATGTCTATTTCCACAGGCATTGTTATGAGTTTAATTCCGACTATTGCAGCTGCTTATGCAATTAAAAACTATAAAGAGGTTCATGCTAAAATTAATCAGGCTTTACAAACTTTGTTATTAGTTACGGTACCTTTAGCAGTCGGTATTAGTTTTATGGCTTCTGATGTTTGGACGGTTTTTTATGGCTATAATGAACTTAATATATCGATCTTTAGACTGCTAATTTTGTCACAAATTCCACTTTCAATCAGTTCAGTTATGGTTAATACTAACCAGACAATGAATAATACCAAAGAAACAATAGTTGCTCTAGGTGGTAGTGTTTTAGCTAAAATTTGTCTAAACGTTCCAATGATGCATTTATTTAACATGATAGGCATTGAAGCGTATTATGCCTCAATTGCCTTAAACATGATTATTGATACTTTATGTAGTTTATTTTTGCTAAGAGTTATTAAAAAGAAAACGAATATTAGCTATCTTAAATCAGTGCGAACTTTGATTAAAGTAACATTGTGTACAGCAATTATGGTAGTTAGCTTAATGATTGTTAATTTGTTTATTCCAAATATTACCTCATCTAGATTTATTGCTATCCTTCAACTAATTTTATATGGTGTGCTTGGTATTATTATATATTTTATTGTTGCTTATAAATCTAAAACACTCGATGAAATATTGGGAAAAGGCGCTATTGAAAAAACATTTATTAAAATAAAAAACAAATTTCTTAAACGTAGTTAACATAGAAAATTAAAAAATTTAAAAAAATATTGATAAAAGAAAAATTTGACTATTAAAATCTTTTATGGTAGTATTAAGCCAGATTAAAAGAAGAATGATTTAAGAATTAAAAAGAGGGGAAGTGCAAGTATGGAAAAATTAAGTTTTTTTGAAAAATTGGGCATTCTTGGCCAAAATATTCTTGCGCACCCCATTTTTATTTGCCTTTTACTATTACCTGTATTATTAATATTTTTTAATAAAAAAATAACCAAAAAAGCCATTGTTTTAGTTTACATAGCTGTTATACTAGTTGTACTTTTTGTCGGCAATACAACAATTTTTGAATTATTTGATAATGTTGTAGATGGAATATTTATGACTTTATATTTTCCTAATTTCATTACTTTGTTTATCGTTGAAGTTTTATCGGCAGTTATAACGTTGATTACTTTTTTAAAAAAAGATACTACTAAAGTAACTAAAATAATTAATGTTACCGGTTTTGCCCTTATTCAGACTTTATTTTGTTTAGTTTTAACCGTTATTCAAGTCAATGATATTGATATCTATAAAGAAAACGCCTTATATGCAAGTAATGATGTGTTGACTTTAATGCAACTTTTGATGGGTACATTTGCACTTCAAATAATTACTATTGTAGTTGTTCATGCTATTAATAAAATTACTGATAAATTAGATGCCAAAGAAAACGAGATTAATCAGGAAAACATTCAAAAACAAATAGAGGATTTAAAAGCAACAAAAACAAGACTTCCTGAAGGTCGAATAACGCATGCCAAAGTAGAACCAGAAGTAAAAATAATTGTTAAAGAACCGGAGGTGAAATTATCACCAGCAGTGCCTATAAAACCACTTGATAAAAATCTAATTAGCGGTGAAAAAATTGAGCCGATTGACTTGAATGAAGAGCTAAAAAAAGAAAAAAATAAACCAGATTTATTAAAGCCCATGGCTGATCCAAAACCATTTATTACACCTAAGCCAACCGTTTCTAAAGAAATTTTAAATCAAACTAATAATGTAAAAATAGAACCAAATAAAGAAACCAAAGATTATGTTTCTGCCTTTGAAAACTTTAAACCAGAATATCCGAATGATTTACAGGCAGTAGAAGTAACTCCAACTACTAAACAACCAAAATTACAGCCCGTTGAAACAGTTATTAAACCACGACCTTTTATTTCACCAATTGATCAGCAAAAAACAATTGAGAAAAAGAATTCTGCTATAAAACAGGATTATTCAAAGGTTGAAAATAAACCTGTTAGTTCTAATTTAACAAATGCCCAAGTGGTTAATGAAGAGAAAGAACTTATTACCAATTTAGAAATTGTTGATTTTGATAAAACTGTTAAAGCAATAAAAAATTTAAAAACAGTGTATACACTTTAAACTTTAGTTAAACCAATAACTAAAGTTTTTTGTGACATTTTGGCCCCAAAAAATATTGACATAGGGGGGGGGGGGGGGGGGGTAAAAAGAAAAAAAATAAAAAAAAAAAAAAAAAAAAAAAAGAAAAAAAAAAAAAAAA
>CALVRM010000020.1 GCA_944358695.1 uncultured Bacilli bacterium
GCACATTCTAAAGTACACGCATACTTTTCAAGTTCTGTAATTAATACTTCTAAATCTCTAACACTTCTCGTTAATCTATCTAATTTATAAGCAACGATTACGTTTATTTTTTTATCTTTGACATCACTCATCATTTTTTGAAATGATGGACGATGTTCCATATCTTTTGCACTAATCCCAGCATCTTCATAAATATTATAAATATTATAATCCCTAAATTTACATAAATCTTTTAATTTTTCTAATTGTTCTCCTAGAGAATAACCCTCACGAACTTGATCCTCTGTTGATACTCTACAATAGATTGCTGCATTTTTTCTATTCATCTATAAAACCTCCATTTTACCTTATTTTACTGATTATATCGTTTATTTCAATAAACTAAATCAGCATAATTTCGTTTATTTTTGTATTCATTTTGTATTTTATTTGTAAACTTTTATTTATGAGATTTTATATGATTTTCTAATTCATTAAAAGATATAAAATTTTCTAAACTATTAATATAAACATTCTCACATTCATTAAGGAAAAGATAAGTAATCTTATTAATTTCTAACTTATGTGGTTCTATATAAGCAATGTTTGTTTTAAGAATGTGAATAATATTACCATTTCGTAGCTTTGCTTTCATATTCAAAAATTTAAGGATATTATTCACTTTCTTTTCTAAAGATTCTTCAATATCTAGTTTTTCTTTTACTATTTGCACAATTAATCAAACTCCTTTCAAACAAACAAAAAAGATTAACCAAAATTAACCTTTGTTTATTGAAAGTCGATTAGTTCGACTAATTTCCCTATGGTGCCGCAACGGAGAATCGAACGCCGATTAAAGCCTTACCATGGCCTCGTAATACCTTTATACTATTGCGGCATACTTAAATTATATAATAAATTATATTCTTTTTCAATAATTTAATTCATTTTTATATATTAAAATGGTATAATACTATTAACCGGAGAATAGCTTAACTTGGTAGAGCGCTACGTTCGGGACGTAGAGGTTGCAGGTTCAAATCCTGTTTCTCCGACCATCTTATTTAGACAAGAGACATATTATGAAAAGAAAAATGAAAACTATTAAAGTAATGAAACGTATTTAAGACATAAGACATATATAAAACAAAAGGTTCACACAAAATTTTAAAAATGTGTGAATCTTATTTAAATTATGGTGCTATAATTGATAGGATTTATCAAATAAAAGTAGAATATAATGAACTTTTTAAACAACGCTATTATGATGTGATTTCTAAAGAGTGAAAATATTTAAAATTCAAAGTAAATAATTAGAATTTCCATGAGTTATAGAAATTTAAAACCTTGTAAATCGACTTGGCGATAATTGCTATAATTTAAACAAAATGCTATAATTATAATGTTAGGAGGCTATAAATGAAACCCTTATTGTTATGTATTTTAGACGGAGTAGGACTTCGTAATTCAACATATGGCAATGCTGTGGCACAGGCTAACATGCCAAACTTTAATAGATTGCTTGCTGAATACCCGAATGCCAAATTAGAAGCCAGTGGTAAAGCGGTTGGACTTCCTGAAGGCCAAATGGGAAATAGTGAAGTAGGGCATCTTAATATAGGTGCCGGAAGAGTAGTTTACCAACCAATAGAACTTATTAATCGTGCTATTGAATCTGGCGAAATAAGAAATAATCAAAATCTTTTATCAGTTATCGACCATGTAAAAATAAACAATTCAAAATTGCATATTCTTGGTTTAGTTAGCGATGGTGGAGTTCATTCTCATATAAATCACTTATTAAAAATTATAGATATATGTAAAGAGAACAATGTTTCTAAATTATATATACATGCTTATTTAGATGGTAGGGATACTTTGCCAAATGTTGCCGAAAAATATCTCGATATTTTGCAAGCCAAATTAGATGAAACCAATATTGGGGTAATAGCTACCATTAGTGGGCGTTATTATGCTATGGATCGTGATAATCGCTGGGAACGAGTGGCAAAAGCTTATAAGGCTATCGCTTTATGTGAAGGACCAATGTATGAAAATTATCATGAAGCTATTAAAGTAAATTATCAGGATAAAATTTATGATGAGTTTATTGTTCCATGCATCTTAGATAAGGAAGGTAATATTGAAGATAACGATGGTGCAATAGTTTTCAATTTTCGACCAGACCGTCTTCGCGAGTTAAATATGGCACTAACTAATCCTAATTTTAATGAATTTGAAAGGCCTTATATCAATAATTTAAAATTAGTAACTATGATGCCGGTAAGTCAAGATGTTATATGTAAAAATTTATTTCATGAACTAAAACTTAAAAATACATTAGGTGAGTATCTCAGTGAATGTCATTTTAAACAACTTAGAATTGCCGAAACAGAAAAATATGCTCATGTTACTTATTTTTTTGATGGTGGTCTTGAGTTAAAGTTAAACGATTATCAAAAGATTTTAATCCCATCTCCCAAGGTTGCAACATACGATTTAAAGCCAGAGATGAGTGCTTATGCTGTTACAGATACTCTGCTTAAGGAATTGGATAAAGATTATGATTTTATTGTATTAAATTTTGCTAATGGTGACATGGTAGGTCATACCGGTAATTTATCAGCTACCATTAAAGCCATGGAAACGATTGACAAATGTTTAGAAAAAATATTCAATAAAGTTAAAGAAAAAAATGGCGTTCTTTTAATTACTGCTGACCATGGTAATAGTGAGGAAATGTTAGACGAACAAGGAAGAATATTAACTGCTCATTCCTTAAGCAAGGTTCCATTTATTATTACAAACAAAAATATTAAATTAAAAGATGGTAAATTAGCAAATATTGCTCCAACTATCCTTGAATTGTTAAATTTACCCAAGCCAAAAGAAATGACTGAAGAAAGTTTGATAGAAAGGTGATTAAAATGCAGAAAGTCAAACCAAATATCACAATTGAGGATTTAGAGAAAATTGATATTAGAGTAGGAACAATTATAAAAGCCGAAGATGTCGAAAAATCAAGAAAATTAGTTAGAATGACCGTTGACTTTGGAGATTTTCAAAGAAACATTCTGTCGGGTATGAAACCAGAAAGAGAAAATATCAAAGAGTTAGAAGGCAAACAGGCCCTTTTTGTTGTCAATTTAAAGCCAAGAGAAATGGCTGGTGAAATGTCTGAAGGAATGATTTACGATCTAGGATATAATGACGGGATTAATCCGGTTCTTGCAGTTCCAGAAATGTTAGTTCCAAATGGAGTTCAGGCAGGTTAATGGGTTTAAAAGCTAAAGATGTTCAAACAAGACTTGCTGAAATTAGAGAAGAAAATAAAGATAATCCTAAATATCCAAAGCTAACTAGAATAGATAACCAATTAGAAGTCATAATTGATGGAAAAACTTATAAGGGAGATCCAGAAATAATGTTAAATAGGTTTCAAAATATCCCATATTTTATTGAAGAATATAAAAGTATTATGCAAAAGCAAGATGATTTTATAACATATAATATGCAATGGATTGAAAATGAATTAAAGTCAAAATACGATCGTTAAAACGCTTAAAAGGCGTTTTTTTAATATTAGTAATAATCGAAATATTAAAGAATCATGCTAACAATGTATAAAATTTGTATAACCTGCTCATAAAATAATAGGTGATCTAAAATGAAACAAAAATCTATATGGACTGAAGGAATGACTTATGAAATCACTCCAAGTTTAAAAGAGGACTTAGATGTAGATATTTTAATTGTTGGTGGAGGCCTCGCTGGCCTAATGACCGCATATCATTTAAAAGATGAAAAATATAATATAGTTTTAATCGAAAAAGACAAAATTGGCTATGGAATTACTTCAAAAACAACTGGGAAATTGACTTATATGCAAGGTGATATTTATTCAAAAATCGAAGATATATATGATTTTACCGTCGCCAAAGCATATTTAGAATCTCAAAAATATGCTATCGAAAAGGCCGAACAAATAATTGAAAAGCATCAAATAGCTTGCAATTTTCAAAAAGTAGACTCTTACATTTTTGAAACTGAAAATAATAAGTACTTAAACAAAGAAAGAGACTTTTTAGAAAGAGCAAAAGTTCCTTATTATAATCAAAAAAAATTACCGATAAATTTTCCTTGCGCTGATGCTTTATATACCAAAAATACAGCTACTTTCCACCCACTTAAATATTTATCCTTTATTAAAGAGCTTATCCTTAAAAGTCAAATTAAAGTTTATGAAAACACAGTGGCTTTAGATTTAGATATAAAAGATGGTAAATATTTAATAAAAACAAAACAAGGTAACATAAAAACAACAAAACTAATTATTTGTACTCATTACCCATTTTTTCGTAATTCCTGGATTAATGCCTTTAAAACTTCACCAAGAACGTTCATACGCCTTAGCTGCTAAAGCCGAAAATCAAAATTTTAGCGCCATTAATATCGGCAACCCTATTTATTCACTTAGATATTATAACAATTATTTATTGCTTGGCGGATATTCTCACGAGCTTTCTGATAAATTAGATTATAAAAAGGAAGAAGAACGATTGCTTAATTTTTATAGTAGTCATTTCCCAAATAAAATCGAATATGCTTGGCAAGTTCATGATGTTATGACTAGTGACCATTTGCCAATGATTGGAAAATTAAACAAAAAACATCCAAATTTATTAATAGCCACAGGATTTAATAAATGGGGGATGACCAATGGTATTTTAGCGGGTGAAATTTTAGCAGATATAGCTTTGAATAAAAAGAATAAATATAGTGAACTTTTTAACCCTGAAAGGCCATTTGCTTTTACAAAGGTATTAAATAGCATAATAAGTAATTTTAAAATTGGCAAAACGTATATTGGAACAAAAATATTAAAACCGCAAATGGATAATTCTTATATTACTAAAATAAATGGAGTAAAATGTGGAGTATATATCGACGAAAATGGAGAAAAGCATATTGTCAAAAATTTATGTCCTCACCTAAAATGTAATTTGGTTTTTAATAATGCCGATAAAACCTGGGATTGTCCTTGTCATGGTTCTAGGTTTGACATTGATGGTAATTTAATCGAGGGGCCAAGTGTATATCCTATTAAAATAGAAGATACAACTAAAAAAATTTAACAAGTCTTTACATTGTTTTTTAAAATTGATATATTAAATAAAAAGACAAGGAGCGTATATGTTTGATTCCATTTTTAAAAAAGTTAAATATTTTGCTAAATTTATAACCTCGATGATTATAACTTTTTTAGGTTTTTTTCTAAGTAATAAAGATGATGAAGATGGAAGTCAAAAAACAATAAAAAAGAAAATTACAATCAAACAAGATAAAGCGGTATTTTGTAGTGAAGAAACCTCTAAACAACTACAAGATTTATACCCGGTTTATAAAGAAAAAACTGACAAGCTGCTCAAAGGATCATTTTTAGATCTAAATAAACAGCAAAAGGATTTAGAAAAACTATTAAAAGAAATACCTGAAACTGAAGAACTGAGACCGCTTAGACAAAAAATTGAAAAGCATTTAGAAGCATTAAAAGTAGTACCAATTGTAAAAAAAGTTGCTCAAGCAAATAAACTTTCAGATAAATCATACATTATTCAATCCCAAAAAGGAGTAAACAAGGTAAAAAATAATTTTAAATTACAATCCCCAACTATAATGGCTAACAAAAAGAAAAATCTAGGTGAGGTAAACGAAAGCAAACGTATACAAAGCTTTAGGGTTTATTCTTCTAAACCAAAGACAAAAATAAAACCATCAAGGGTAACATTCTCATTAATCAAGACTGCTCCTTTAGTTGCTATTGCCTCACCATCATTGGCAAAGCATATTGTTAAAAGAGATCAGCACTATAAATTACAAGGTAACCAATCATCTAAGTATATAGTAAAAAAAGAAGGCCCAACTACTGCTTTAGAACCTAAAATAGTTCCTAAGACTAAGTATGTAATTCCTCAGATTTATTTAAATGAAGCTATTCATATTTCCAAAAAAATTGCTAGTGACGCCTTGACCAAGCAAAAATTAACCAAAGAAAAAAATAATATCCTAGGGAAAGTAGAGTATTTACTTAGTAAAAAGGCCGTTTCAAAAACAAGATTATTACCATTTAAATTATTCAAACGTAAAGAAGTTCAAGATCTATATAGTGCCTCTATTTTAAATAATAACTTAGTAAGTTCGGTTAACTTGCTAAATGGTACTAATTTCAGTTATCATAAAGTTCACTTTTTAACTTTGCTGAATCGAAAAAAAACTATGTTCTCCTTAAAAAAAATTACTTTTAATAATTTAGAAACTGCTAAAATATTAAAAGTATCACTAAAAAATAAGTATGGTAATAATATATATATAAATCCTAGATTAAATGCTATTTTAAAGAAAATTGAAAATTTTGAAGAACAGCTAAATAAAAAAAATGAGCAATTTAGTTATAGTAAAGCTAAAACGAAAGTTAAAACTATCAAAAAGCCGTTTTCTCTGAAGGTGTCAAGTAGATAATTAACTTGGTTAAAAACTTTACTCTTTTTTTGATTTTTGGTATAGTGATAATAATGATAATCATAATAAAAAGGTAGGATAATTGGTCAGAAGTCACCTTAAAATGATTATCCAATTAAAAGGAGGCGAATATGTCAAATATTCATGTAACTAGTGAGATTGGTTCACTAAAAAAGGTATTACTTCATCGACCTGGTAAGGAATTGTTAAATTTAACCCCAGATACTTTAGAACGTTTATTGTTCGACGATATTCCATATTTACCAGATGCTGTAAAAGAGCATAATGCTTTTGCGGAAACTCTAAGAAGTAACGGAGTCGAAGTTGTTTATCTCGAAGATTTAATGACCGAAGTTTTGGATTTAGATTCAGCCATTCGAGAAAAGTTTATTTATCAATTTATTAACGAAGCTGGTATTCGTACTAAAAAATATCAAAAATTAGTTTTTGATTATCTTAACGCTATAAGTGATAATAAAGAATTAGTTTTAAAAACTATGGAAGGCCTTCAAATTAGTGATTTGCCTCTAGAACAAAGAGAAATCGAAAAGTCTTTAGTTGATCTAATTGATACTCCAGATATGTTTATTGCTGATCCAATGCCTAACCTTTATTTCACGAGAGATAACTTTGCTAGTGTAGGTGAAGGCGTTAATTTAAACAGAATGTATTCAGAAACTAGAAATAGAGAAACAATTTATGCTGAGTATATTTTTAAATTCCATCCAGAATATAAGGATACAGATTTATATTATAATCGATATAATCCATATCATATTGAAGGTGGTGATGTTTTAAATATTAATAAGCATACTGTTGCTGTTGGCATTTCCCAAAGAACGCAGGCCGAAGCAATTGATCAAATGGCTAAGAACTTTTTTAAAGATCCAAAATGCCAGATCAATACAGTTTTAGCATTTAATATTCCAAACAGCCGAGCTTTTATGCATTTAGATACAGTATTTACACAAATAGATTATGATAAATTTACTTATCATCCAGGGATTATGGAAACTCTTCAAGTGTTTGAAATTACTGAAGGTGATGATCCAGATACTTACGAAGACTTAAATGTAGTGGAAATTAAAGATTCATTGGAAAACATTCTGAGTAAATATGTCGGGCGAAAAGTAACTTTAATTCCATGTGCTGGTGGTGATAAAGTTGCCGCGGAAAGAGAACAATGGAATGATGGTTCAAATACTCTGTGTATTGCCCCAGGGGTTGTTGTCGTCTATGATCGTAATAGTGTAACTAACGAAGTGCTTCGTAAATATGGTCTAAAAGTTTTGGAAATCCATGGAGCCGAAATATCAAGAGGACGTGGTGGCCCAAGATGTATGAGTATGCCATTGATAAGGGAGGATATATAATGGATTTAAGAGGAAGAGATTTTTTAAAGCTATTAGATTTTACTACTGAAGAAATTGAATATTTGCTCGAAGTATCTGCCGAATTAAAAGCTAAAAAGAAAAATGGTGAAGCCCACCAATATTTAAAAGGTAAAAATATTGCTTTAATATTTGAAAAAGATTCCACTAGAACAAGATGTGCTTTTGAAGTTGGAGCGATGGACTTAGGAATGGGTGTTACTTATTTGGGGCCAACTGGCTCACAAATGGGTAAAAAAGAAACTATTGCTGATACGGCTAGGGTTTTAGCTAGCGTGTATGATGGTATTGAATATCGTGGTTTTGGACAGGATGTTGTTGAAGAACTAGCAAATTATTCTAAGGTTCCTGTTTGGAATGGACTAACTAATGAATTCCATCCAACGCAAATGCTTGCTGATATGTTAACTATTAAAGAACAATTTGGGACCTTAAAAGGGTTAAACTTTGTTTATCTTGGTGATGCTAGAAATAACGTGGGCAATTCTTTAATGGTGGCTTGTGCCAAATTAGGACTTAATTTTACTTGTTGTGCACCCAAAGAATTGTTTCCAGAATCAAGTCTGATAAATACCTGCAAACAAATAGCAGAAGAAAATGGCTGTACAATTACTTTGACTGAAGACGTTATGGAAGGAACTAAGGGAGCTCATGTCCTATACACTGATGTTTGGGTATCAATGGGTGAGCCAATGGAATTATGGGGCGAAAGAATTAATCTTTTAAAACCGTATCAAGTAAATAAAACCATTATGAAAAATGCTTGTAATGATGCAATTTTCTTGCATTGCTTGCCATCTTTTCATAACACAGCTACTAAAATCGGTAAAGAAATATATGAAAAATACGGACTTAAAGAAATGGAAGTTACTGACGAGGTTTTCGAGTCAGAACAATCTAAAGTATTTGAGGAAGCTGAAAATAGACTTCATACGATTAAAGCCGTAATGTATGAAACGTTAAGATAATGGGAAAACGCATTGTTGTTGCTCTTGGGGGAAACGCTTTAGGCAAAACTCCTAGTGAACAATTGGAGCTTGTAAAGCTCACGGCCAAACATATTATCGATTTAGTAGAAGAAGGAAATGATGTTATTATAACCCACGGTAATGGTCCGCAGGTTGGGATGATTAATCTAGCCATGGAGACATCACATAAAGTTGATAATTCTCCATCAATGCCATTTGCTGAATGTGGTGCTATGAGTCAAGGATATATTGGTTATCATTTGCAACAATCATTACGAGCTGAATTACAAAAACGCAATTTAAAACGTGGTTGTATAACAATTATAACTGAAGTGGAAGTGGATAAAAATGATCCGGCTTTTCAAAATCCAACGAAACCTATTGGCACTTTTTATACAAAAGAAGAAGCTGATAAATTAATAGAAGAAGGATATACAGTTAAAGAAGATGCTGGGCGAGGTTATCGTAGAGTTATTGCTTCACCAGTACCACTTCAAATATTAGAATCGTCTATCATTAATAACCTATATCAAAATGGCAATATTGTAATCGCCTGTGGTGGTGGGGGGATCCCAGTTGTCAAAGACGACAAGACTAATAGTTATAGAGGAATTGATGCAGTTATTGATAAAGATAAAACGAGTGCTAAATTAGCCACCATAATTCAAGCTGATATCTTACTTATTTTAACTGCTGTTGATCAAGTAGCTTTAGGGTTTAATACAGAAAATCCAAAATTTATTAATAAAATGACTATCGATGAAGCAGAATATTATATCAAAAAAGGGGAATTTGCTAAAGGTAGTATGCTCCCAAAAGTTGAAGCTTGTTTAGATTTTGTAAAAAATAGTAAGGGAAAAGCTATCATTACTTCCCTTGATAATGCCAAAGAGGCACTCATTGGTAGCGCAGGAACTGTGATTGTCAAAGAAGGAGGACAAGATGACTAAAGAAAGTCAAAAGAAATTTAAAATTTCATTATCGGCATTTACAATTATCTTAATATTAATCTTTATTCTAGCAATTGTTTCGCATTTTTTACCAGCGGCCCAATTTGTTGGTGATGAATTAGTTGATGGCAGCGGTGTAATTGGTGCTTCTTTAGCAGACACTTTGATGTCACCGATATTGGGCTTTGCCGATGCTGTTGATGTGGGAATATTTATTTTAGTTTTAGGCGGTTTTTTAGCTATTGTAAATTCTACAAAAGCTTTAGAAACTGGAATTGCTGTTCTTGTTAATAAGTTAAAAGGACGCGAATTAATTTTAATTCCCATTTTAATGTTTATATTTTCAGTAGGTGGTACAACCTATGGAATGCTTGAAGAAACAGTCGGTTTTTATGCCTTGCTTGCTGTTGCAATGGTTGCCGCCGGTATGGATACACTTGTTGCTTCATCAATTGTTTTACTAGGGGCCGGCAGTGGTGTTTTAGGTTCTACTATTAATCCATTTGCTGTTGGGGCTGCGGTTTCAGCCATGCCTGAAGGCATAGTCGTTAATCAAGGTATAATCATTGCTCTTGGTGCTATTTTATGGCTAACCTCGTTAGGAATCTCGATATTTTTTGTAATGAGGTATGCTAAAAAAGTTAAAGAAAATAAAGGGTCAACGTTTTTATCACTTCAAGAACAAAAGGCGATGGAAAAAACGTACGGCAGTGCTGCTGAAGATGCTAAAGAAAAGGTTAAATTAAGTGGAAAACAAAAAATAACTTTGATTTTATTTGCCTTAACTTTTGTCATAATGATTATCGGTTTTATCCCTTGGGGTGAATTTAATATTAATTTCTTTGAAGGCTTTACAGGCTGGTTAACTGGTTCTTCATTAGGAAATTGGTATTTCTATGAATCAGCATTATGGTTCTTAATCATGGGAATTCTAATTGGTATTATCAATCATATGAAGGAAAAAGACATTGTCGATACTTTTATCAAAGGTGCTAGTGATATGATTGGGGTTGTACTAATTATTGCTATTGCTAGAGGCGCGAGTGTTTTAATGACAACTACTCATTTAGATAATTATATTATTTATAATGCCTCAGAAGCTTTACAAAATCTTCCAGCAGTTATTTTTGGCCCTCTTAATTATTTATTACACGTTTTCTTATCAATTTTAGTACCATCATCTTCAGGTCTTGCAACTTTGTCTACCCCAATTATGGGCCCACTCGCAGCTAATATTGGTTATAGTGTTGAAGGAACTTTAATGACAATGGTGGCTGCCAATGGACTAGTTAATTTAATTACTCCAACATGTGGGGCAATTATGGGAGGACTTGCTTTAGCTAAGGTTGAATATACTACATGGTTCAAATGGGCATTAAAAGTAGTCTTGACAATTGCCTTATGTAATATGGTAATTCTTACTATTGCTATGATGATATTATAATCTAAACTGCTTAAATAGCAGTTTTAGTTTATGGTAATAAAAAAATTATTTTTACTCATAATAGGGTAACCTAATAATTATAAAATAATACAATATAATATGGCTTTGACAAATCAAAAATAATATGCTAATATTAAGACATAAATCGATGACGAAGGAATATTAATTAATCTCTCATAGAAAGTGAGCTTGGATAGTGAAAACAAGTTATGATATTATTTAATTCCTACCTTCTAAGTGAAATGTAAACATTTTCGGCTTATAACCGTTATCCAAATTAAGTTAAATAAAGGATGGTACCGTGCCCAGCACTCCTTGCAATACCATTCTTTTTTTCGTTAAATTTTATTAAAGGAGATGAAATATATGAAATTAAAGTCAAGTTTTTTCTATACTATTAGAGATGATATCAAAGATGAAGATTCAACTAGTGGTAATTTACTAGTTAGAAGCGGAATGATAAAAAAAACTTCGAGTGGAATTTACATGTTTTTGCCACTAGGAATTAGGGTAAAACAAAAAGTTGAAAATATTATCAGAGAAGAAATGAATAAAGCAGGTGCTAATGAAGTTAGTATGCCATTATTAATTTCAAGCGAAATTTTTGAAAAGTCTGGACGCCGTCATGCCTTTGGTCGTGAGATGTTTAATTTGCAAGATCGCTATGATCGAGACTATATTTTAGGACCAACTCATGAAGAATTATTTGTTATGGCCGCTAAAGAAAAAATAAGATCTTATCGCGACATGCCGTTTAATTTATATCAGATAGGGAATAAATATCGTGATGAAGCAAGGCCACGTTACGGATTAATAAGGACTAGAGAATTTACCATGAAAGATGCTTATAGTTTTGATGTTGATCAGGAGCATACAGACATTTCTTATAATAAAATGGTCAAAGCATATAATAATATTTTTGATCGTATGGACATTGATTACCGGGTTGTTAAATCTGATACTGGAGCAATGGGAGGGGTACTTTCTGAGGAATATCAAGCTGTTTCAGAAATCGGCGAAGATATATTAGTTCTTTGTGATAATTGTGATTTTTCTTCTAATATTGAAATAGCTGAAGTTAAAGGGGAAAAATATGAAAAGGAAGATGCGAAGCCTCTAGAGCTAGTTCACACGCCAGGCGCTCATACGATTAATGATATAGTTGAAATGCTAAATATAAGTATTGATAAAACTGTTAAAACACTAGTATTTAATGTGGATGGCGAAATAGTTTTTGCTTTAGTAAAAGGTAACCGAGAATTAAATGATACTAAATTGCGCATGTTATTAAATGCCAAAGAAGTTACCATGGCTACTGAACAAGAGTTACAAACAGTAACAAATGCAACGTTTGGTTCACTAGGTCCGCTTAACATTGAGGCGAAAATCGTAATTGATAATGAAGTAAGCACTATGAGCAATTTTGTTGTTGGCGCGAATAAAACAGATTATCACTATATCAATGTTAACTTAAAAGACTTTGAAGTTTACAAAACAGGGGACATTATCAATATTGAGGAAGGTGATATTTGTCCAAAATGTGGTGGTCATATATACTTTAAAAAAGGCATTGAAATTGGTAATGTTTTTAAGCTGGGAACAAAATATTCGGAAAGCCTAGAGTTATATTACTTAGATGAAAATAATGAGCAAAAATTAGTTGATATGGGATGTTATGGTATCGGTACCGCAAGATGTATTGCGGCATTAGCCGAGCAACACAATGATGAAAAAGGTATTATTTGGCCACTAGAAGTTGCACCTTTTACTGTTGGAATCATTTTAATTAATACTAAAGATAAGTTAATGAACGAAATAGCCGATAAATTATATGAAGATTTAAATCAACAAGGTATTGATACTTTGTTAGACGATAGAGACGAAAGACCTGGAGTCAAATTTAATGATATGGATTTAATTGGTTTACCGATTAATGTAATTATTGGCAAAAAGGCTACTGAAGGAATTGTTGAACTTAAAACTAGAAATGGAAAAATTAATATAGAATGTCCAATCACCGAACTTTCATCTAAAATTAAAAATATAATAAGTAAAAAATAAGTTATTCTAGTTTAAAATATAAATTTCTAATATTAATTAAAAAGTTTATGATTACCATAATCTAAATAAATTAATAGCGAAAAATAAAAAGTCCAATATTTTCTTTAACTCTGTATTTAAAGCAATTAATGTTGCTTTTTCTTTTGCGTAAAATGACAAAATATTTTCTTTTCAAATTTTATAATGATTACGGTGACCAGCATGACAGTATATATTGATGGGGTATTATTTATTAATTTTGCTTTTGACTTTCTTTTACTTTTAACAACAGCGATTATTCTTAAAAGAAATGTTAAAATTTTTAATATTATTATTGGTGCTTTTCTTGGCAGTTTAAGCGTATTAATACTATTTTTCCCGATTAATTCTATCCAGCTATTTATAATAAAAGTATATTTAAGTATTTTAATGAATTTAGCTACATTTTATTATAAGAATTTAAAATATACACTAATTAATATTTTAACTTTTTATTTGGTTAGTATTTTACTGGGAGGATTTCTTTATATGATTAACATTGATTTTTCATATAAACATGAGGGATTAATTTTTTATAATAATGGATTAAGTATTAATATTTTATTTTTACTCATAATTTCTCCTATAATTTTATATATTTATATAAGACAAGTTAAATTTTATCAACAAAAAACTAAGCATTATTATAAAGTCAATATAAAAATAGGGCGACGTAATTTGTCTTTAAATGGCTATTTAGATACAGGTAATACATTGACTTACAAAGGGAAGCCGGTTATTTTAACCAACATTCCTAATACTTCGCGAAAGAAAAAAATACTGGTCCCATATACGGTTATTGGAGGTGGTGGCATTTTAGAGTGTATAGAAACAACTGTTACTATTCCAGAATTGGGAAGATTTGAAGTACTTTTAGGATTTAATGAAAATATGAATATTAATGGAGTAGATGTACTTTTGAATAGTGAAATGGAGGGAAAAATATGATAGAAAAGATTAAAAAAATATTTAGAATTTTTTTGGAAAAAGAAAATATCTTTTTCATTGGCAGTAGTGATAAATTGCCAGAACCACTTACCAAAGAAGCAGAAATTGAATATGTTAAAAAGTCAATGGAAGGTGACGAATTTGCTAGGGCCAAATTAATAGAACATAATTTGCGATTAGTAGTTTTCTTATCCAAAAAATATGAAAATACAGGCGTAGATTTAGAAGATTTAGTAAGTATAGGGAGTGTTGGTTTAATAAAAGGTGTAAATACATATAAATTAGATAAAAATATAAAATTAGCGACTTATGCTTCAAGGTGTATAGATAATGAAATTTTAATGTTTTTAAGGAAAAATAAAAAAAGGCGAGGTGAAATTAGTTTTGAAGATAACTTGAGTTATGATTCAGAAGGAAATGAACTTCATCTTGAAGATATTTTAGGAACAGATTCTGATATTGTTACCAAGGGCTTAGAAAAGGAAATTGAAAAGAAAATGCTTTATAAAGAAATAGATAGATTAAATGAGCGTGATAGAAAAATTATGATATTAAGATATGGTTTATATGGGAAAGAGGAAATGACACAAAAAGATGTTGCTAATCTATTAGGAATAAGCCAGTCATACATTTCAAGAATCGAGAAAAAAGTAATAAAAAGATTAAAAACTTTAGATAGATAAATTTAGTAGATCTTTTTTTTTATAATATGGTAAAAGTAATTAAACATTTATCTAAGATTTCATAAAATAACATAGAAAGGAGATAAAAATGAATAACTACGAACGAGCAATGAGAAAGATCCAAGAAGATCAATGCTGTAAGCCCAAAGTATGTCAAGGCATGCGCGGACCAACGGGGCCAACGGGGCCAGCAGGGCCAACGACAGTTACCGTTGGGACAACAGTTACTGAAGATCCAGGAGCACTTGCTTCAGTAACTAATAGTGGAACTAACACTAATGCAGTATTGAACTTTGCTATTCCCGCAGGTGCCACCGGAGCCACTGGGCCAACCGGAGCTACTGGAGCAACCGGGGCAACTGGGGCAACTGGGCTAACAGGTCCAACCGGAGCCACAGGAGCAACCGGACCAACGGGGCCAACGGGACCTGCTGGAGCAACTGGGGCAGCAAGTACAGTAACTGGACCAACGGGACCTGCCGGAGCAACCGGGCCAACAGGACCTGCCGGAGCAACCGGGCCAACAGGACCTGCTGGAGCCACAGGGACTACTGGACCTACTGGTGCTACTGGAGCAACCGGGGCAACTGGACCAACAGGGCCTGCCGGAGCAACCGGAGCAACTGGAACCGCCGGAGCCACCGGGCCAACTGGGGCCATAGGAGCGACCGGACCAACGGGACCTGCCGGAGCAACCGGAGCGACACCTAATTTAGCGATTGGTACTGTTAATACAGGAGCACCTGGAACAAATGCGATTGCTACTATTACAGGAACGGCCCCTAATTTTATTTTAGATTTAACACTGCCAGCAGGACCAACGGGACCAACCGGAGCCGCAGGTGCCACCGGACCAACGGGACCTGCCGGAGCAACCGGAGCAACTGGACCTACTGGTGCTACTGGAGCAACCGGACCAACGGGGCCAACTGGACCAACGGGACCAACAGGGCCAACAGGACCATAGAGGTTAAAATATGGGAAATTATAAAATATGTGTTTATGCAATTGCTAAAAATGAAGAAAAATTTGTTGATAGGTGGATGGATTCTGTTCAAGAGGCCGATGCAGTTTATGTTTTAGATACTGGTTCTGACGATCAGACCGTAGAAAAGCTAAAACAAAGAGGGGCGATTGTAAAATCAGAAGTGGTTAATCCATGGAGATTTGATGTTGCTAGAAATAAGTCATTAGAAATGGTTCCGTTAGACATGGATATATGTGTTTGTTTGGATTTAGATGAAGTAATTGAAGAAGGCTGGCGATTAAAATTAGAGAAGTTGTGGAATGAAAGTGTTACGAGATTAAGATATAATTATAATTGGAGCTTTGACGAATATGGAAACCCAGCAGTAAATTTTTACAGCGAAAAAATTCATAGACGAAATGGCTATAAATGGACTCATCCGGTTCATGAAATATTATCTTATGATGGTCAAGAAAATTTTGTAACAACTGACGATATTACTGTTGATCATTATCCAGATAGTTCAAAATCACGCGGCTCTTATTTGCCGTTGCTTGAACTTTCAGTCCAAGAAGATCCAACCGATGATCGAAATCTTCACTATTTGGGAAGAGAATATATGTATTATGGAATGTATGAAAAGTCAATAGATACTTTGATAAAGCATTTAAAACTGAAAAATGCTACTTGGAAAGATGAACGCTCAGCATCTATGCGCTTTATTGCACGCTCATATCGTAATTTAGGTAGAATTGATGAAGCAAAATTATGGCTTGAAAAAGCCAAAAATGAAACACCATACTTAAGAGAACCATATGTAGAATTAGCTATGCTAGAATATGATAATAACAACTTTGAAGAAGCAGATAAGAATTTATCAATTGCTTTAAAAATAAAAAATAAATACAAAAATTATATAAATGAACCATTTTGTTATGACAGCACCATTTATGATTTATTATCTATTTGTAAATTCAATGAAAACAAACTGGCTGAGGCTATTTACTATATTGACATTGCTATTGAAATGAATCCCAAAGATGAAAGATTAAAAAATAATAAAAAAATAATTGAAAAAGTTCTAAATGGTGTGAATTAAAGTCAAGTAATTGACTTTTTTTCGTGCATCCATAGACAAAATATAGCAATATTCGTTATAATTATTATAGAGGTGGGAATAATGGAAAAAGTCAAGAAAAAATTAGCAAAAAGCATTATGCACGATATTATCTCGCTTGTTTTTATAGCAATAGGTGCAGCAATGGCCGCCGCTGCTTTAGAAATATTTTTAATCCCAAATTCAATAATAGATGGAGGACTCACTGGCATATCAATTATTTTGAATAAGCTATTTGGTGGTTCATTGAGTTTATTTGTTCTTTTCCTAAATATTCCATTTTTAATTATTGGATATAAACAAATGGGTAAGAGATTTGTGGTAAAAGCTAGTTTTGCTATGATCATATTTACTTATCTATTAAATACTTTCCATAGTGTGGAAGAAGTGACTGATGATATTCTTTTAGCTACTGTTTATGGAGGTTTACTTTTAGGAATAGGTGTTGGACTCGTTATTAAATTTGGAGCCTGTCTAGATGGAACTGAAATCATTGCAATTTTAGTTAGTAAAAGTAGTTCAGCTTCAGTAGGTCAAGTAGTTTTATTTCTTAATATATTTATTTATGGCTGCGCAGTATTTGTTTTTGGCCCAGATCGTGCTTTATATTCATTGCTTACATACTTTATAACTTTTAAAATTATTGATATGGTTTCTGAAGGTATGGATCAGGTAAAAGCTGCAACGATAATTACTGATAAGTCAGAGACAATCTCTGCCGAAATCCTAAAAAGAATGGGAAGAAATGTTACTATTTTAAGTGGCGAAGGGCTAATGACTCACCCTGAAAAAACGGTATTGTATGTTGTTATAACTAGATTAGAGTTACCAGAACTGAGAGAAATTGTTCAGGAAGCTGATGTATCTTCTTTTGTAGCGATAAGTGACGTGTCAGAAGTGATTGGGCAACATATTAAGAAAGTTCCAAATCCCAAATAATTAAAACCTTTAGAGAATAGAAAATAAATCTATTCTTTTAATTTTTGTTAAATTTAGTTTCACATAGTTGTCAAAACGTATTAATCAATATATAATGATAAAGTGGCAACAATTTAATCAATCAAATAGCAAAAAGCCTATAAAATAATTATAGGTTAACAAGTACAGTGGAGGTTAATATGAAACAATTTATAAAAAAATATAGTAAGTGGTTAATTTTTGCAGTATTAGTTTTTATTTTTTCTCTTATAACTAGAGAACTTTTACAAAAAAAACTAACGGGATTCGACACCATGATTTATAATTTTATTAATGGTTTTGAAAATCAAATATTAACAGTAATATTTAAGTTTTTATCATTTTTATCCAGTGGATTATTTCTCATCATACTATCAATTATTTTGTTTTTTGTCTTTAAAAACAAAAAATATGGTCTTTTATCATTATGCAACTTAATTTTTATTGTCATTTTAAATCAAATATTAAAATTGTTTTTTTCAAGGCCAAGACCATTTGAATGGATGATGATTGAAGAAACGGGGTATAGTTTTCCCTCTGGTCATGCTATGGTTTCAGCTGCATTTTATGGTATGTTAATTTATTTGATTTGGCAAACAAAATTGAAAGATAAATATAAAAAAATGTGGACTATTGGATTGGCAATTTTAATATTTTTAATAGGCTTAAGCCGCATTTATTTAGGTGTTCACTATGCAAGTGATATTATAGCGGGCTTTACTTTATCATTAAGTTATTTAATTATAACAACCGCTTTAGTATCATATTATTTAAAGTGTCATCGGAATGTCAAAAATGGAAAAAATTAGCAATTTTTTCTTCATTTTTTTAATGAATAGTGTATAATTAAAAAGCGTGACAACATAGAAAGGAAGTAGAAATGGATTTAAATGTTTTGGCGGTGATCGTCGGTGTACATGAACTCCAAACTATAAACTATATAATCGGTTTTCTTATTCTAATAATTGTTATAATTTTAGGCACTATTTTATTAAAAAAAAATAATTGAATAAAAAATCTCCTTTACGTTCAATATGAATTAGAAAGGAGATTTTTTATGGCACGTCATAAAGTAGAAATTTGTGGCGTGAATACTGCGGATATTAAAGTTTTAAATAATGAAGAACAAATTTCTTTATTTAAAAAATATCAAGAGGGTGATATTAATGCTAAAGAAGAATTAATAAATGGTAATTTGAAGTTAGTACTTTCTATTTTAAAAACATATAACAATAGAACTGATAACATGGATGATTTATTTCAAGTTGGGTGCATCGGATTGATAAAAGCTATTGACAATTTTGACTTAGGCCATGAAGTTCGCTTTAGTACCTATGCTGTACCTATGATTTTAGGTGAAGTTAAACGTTATTTAAGAGACAATAATAGCGTGAGAATAGCCAGAAGCATTAAGGATACAGCATATAAAGCTTTGCGAACCAAAGAAGAGTTAACCAATAAATATGGCAAAGAACCTACTATTGCCGAAATTGCTAGATCGATGAAACTTACGGAATTTGAAGTTAGTAATGCTTTGAATTCATTAAAAGAAACAATTAGCATGTTTGAACCAATATATAATGATGGTGGTGATGTTATTTATCTCGAAGATCAATTAAATAGTAATGAAGGGTACTATGATTTGGATACTAAAATATCACTTCGCAATGCTTTAAATAAACTTAAAACTAAAGAACAATATATTTTAAAACAAAGATATATAATAGGAAGAACCCAAATGGAACTTGCTGAAGAAATCGGAATTAGTCAAGCTCAAATTTCAAGATTAGAAAAAAGTGGCTTAGAAAATATTAAAAAAATGATAAGTTAAACGTAAGATTAAATGAGGAAGTGTAATATGATTAAAATTGGTATAATTCCTACATACAATGAAAATAAATCAAGACCGTTTAAAAATACATTAACATTTGTTAGCAACTATCCCAAACGATTACTAGAAGTCGGAGCAGTACCATTAGGAATTGTTTTTCCAGATGGCATTTTTTGCGAAAAACAATTAAAGCCATTCGATGGTTTTATAATTCCTGGTGGCGCTAATATTAGGCCTTATCATCTTTTGACCATTCATTATTGCCTGGTTAATAATAAGCCACTATTAGGCATTTGTTTAGGTCATCAGGCAATCGGCGCTTATGATTACGTTGTAAGTATTATTAAAAAACAAAATAAAACAGTTAATTATAAGACAATAGAGGAATATTTCAAAAAGATCGAAGATGAAAAAATGTATTTAAAAAAGGTGGAAGGACATGATCTTCAACCTAATTTTTATAATAATAGCATCATAAAAGCGAGCCATGTTGTTTATATAAATTCTAATACTAAATTGTTCAATATTTATCAGTCAAGTAAAATAATAGAACCCTCAATTCATAATTGGGTTTTAAAACAACTAAGTTCTGATTTCACTGTCAGTGCAATTAGTGAAGAAGGTTATATTGAAGCTTTAGAATATTGTGATGCAACAAGATTCATAATTGGTTTGCAATTTCATCCAGAATTAGAAGCAAAAAACAATATTCTTTTTCAAAAGTTTATAAACGAATGTAAACAAAGAGAGATTAACTAATCATTTTTTAGGACGATTAAAATAAAATTAAATAGGTGGTAGTATGATGCTCTCGGATTTACAATCTAAAGATATAATAAATTTAGTCGATGGCAAGAAAATAGGTTCAATTATTGATGTTACTATAACTGAGGAAGGGAAGATCGATGAGTTGTCAGTTCAACGAAAAAAATTTTTATTTTTTTCAGCTGGAGTTATAAATATTAAATGGAATCAAATTGACAAAATTGGTAAAGATGTTATACTAGTTAATATAGTGGGTTAGGAGGTTTATATGAAAGTTTTATTTTACTTAGGCAAAGTCAAAGTTAATGAAAGTGGTGTTGGAAAAGCCTGTGTTCATCAACAGCGTTGCCTTGATTTAGTGGGTATTCCTTATACAACGAATCCTAAAGATGACTATGACGTTGTTCATATTAATACGGTTTTTCCAGATGCCTTAGTAATGATCAAAAGGGCTAAAGCCAAAGGTAAAAAAGTTGTTATGCATGCCCATTCAACGCAAGAAGACTTTCGAAATTCATTTAAATTCTCTAATAAAGCTGCTCCAGCCTTTAAACAATGGTTAAAGTATTATTATAACCAAGGGGATATTATAGTAACTCCTACCCTTTATTCTAAGAAATTAATCGAGGAATATGGAATAAAAAAAGAAATTATTCCCATTTCTAATGGGATTGATCTTCAGTTTTTTAAACCTACTAAGGAAGGTGCTAATAGGTTTCGCCAAAAATATAATTTTTCGAAAAACGATAAAATAATAATGGCTGTCGGCCTTTATATTGAAAGAAAAGGTATTCTTGAGTTTTTAGAATTAGCTAAAAGAATGCCCGAGTATAAATTTATTTGGTTTGGCCACACAGATCCTATTTTA
This sequence comes from uncultured Bacilli bacterium, assembly GCA_944358695.1. Classification (GTDB taxonomy): domain Bacteria; phylum Bacillota_I; class Bacilli_A; order RF39; family UBA660; genus Coprosoma. The sequence continues at coordinate 21,467 of CALVRM010000020.1, forward strand.
ATTCCGTCAAAAATAAATGCTGCTATTCAAAATAAACCAAGCAATGTTTATTTTCCAGGCTATGTCTCAAGTGATGAACTAAAAGATGCATATAGTGGTGCTGATATTTATATTTTCCCGACTAAAGAAGAAACCGAGGGTATAGTCTTATTAGAAGCATTAGCAATGAAAATAAATACCATTATTAGTGATATTCCAATATATGATGACTGGCTTACTGATGGATTTAATGTTTATAAAGCCAAAAATGTCGATGAATTTGAAGATAAAATAAAAAAGATCATTAATGGAAAACTACCTAGTGTAGTTGACCAAGGTTATAAAGTAGCAGCTTCTCGTGATATTCATAAAATATCTGAAAAATTAAAAAAAGTATATGAAAAAGTATTAAAAGAAGATTTTGTGAAAAACTAGAGAAAAATTCTAGTTTTTTTATTAAAATAAAGATATTATTGTTTTTCTGAATTGAAGTTGCTATAATAAGTTAGGTGATATCATGGTCAAAAAAATCGTCGACAAAAGAAATTATATTATTCTAGCTATTATTATAATTTTAATTGTTTTTATCTTAGTTAATCATAGCAATAAAGTTAAAGAACATATAAAATCTTTTCATTTTTTTAATGAGGATTTAACGATAAAAATATATAGTAATAACAACGTCGATCATATTTTTGATAAAGTGAATAATATTTATAAAAAATATCATAAATATTATCAAAGCCCTAGCTATATTAATGAAACAGAATTACTAGATTTAATAGAGTATGGTAAAGGCCTTTATGAAAAGACCAATGGTCTTATCGATATTACAGCTGGTAAATTAATAACTAGTATAGAGGAAAATGAGGAATATGATTTCCATACATCTATAAAAAATTTGGATTTTAGCAAAAAAGAAACTTTAGACGTGATTAGCTTTGACTCAATAATTGGTTCATATGCCACAAATATCGTCAAAAAGTATTTGGAAGAAAACGGTGTAGATAAGTATATTATTAATGAAGATGGCAATATAATTGCCGGTAATCATTATAACAATGATAAATATAAAGTTAGCATTACAGATGCTAGTGGTAATCTTGTAGAAATCGTTTATTTGAAAGGTAAAGCTATGGCAACTAAAGGGAATACTACCACGTTTAAACCATATATGGTAAATCCTTTAACTAGTTCAAAAATGAAAGAGAACAAATTAGTATCAGTTATTAGTGACGATCTAAACGAAGCTAATAAAATAGCCAACGCCTTATATTTAATGAGTATAAAAGAAGGAAAAAATTTTGTCAAAAAGTATGATGCTGAAGTTTTATGGTATACTAATGATGGGGAAACAGAAACAACCAATGGCTTTAATATCTATACAGAAACTAATTAAAATTAATTTTATAGTGTAAATAATTTGTGCATTGGAAGACTAATTTATAAAAGATTTAAAAAAGCTTTGAAAACTACATATAGTTGTGATAAACTATATATAGTATCCCAAAAAAGGAAGTATTAATTTGGAGTGATTATTATGAATATTTTATTTGAAATTGCTGATAAAGATCTTATATTTATCGGTTTAGCCCTTGCTGGTATTATTTTATTTGCTGTTGTTATTTTCTATGTTCTAAATAAAAATAATAAAGTAGAGCCAATTCCCGAGGAAATGCGTTTTGATAATGAAATTCCTGAAAAAGAGACGCAAGAATTTATTAAAGAAGTTAAACCGCTAACTCAAGAACAACAAGAAGCCAAAAATGAACTAGAACGAGTTTTTAATCAAATGAGTGCAGATTTAGAGGCCAAGAATCCAACTCCTGAAGTAATCGAAGAATTTGAACGCGAACAAGAAGAGAATGCAATTATCAGTTACCAGGAATTAATTAGACAAGCTGCAGCCAAGAAAATGAACAATTTTGAGGATAAAATATCCCAGCCAAAAGAAAAAAGTAGTCAAGAAGTTTTAGCTAATTATCTTCATGAGTCTATTCCCGAAAAAGAGGCACCAGTTCAAATGGAATTAGAAATCAAAAAACCTGTTGAAATAAAAGAGGAACCTAAAAAATTCCGCAACTCAGATATTATTTCACCGATTTTTGGTATTCAAAATCCTCAGCCATCTCCTGCTTGTCAAAAGAAAGTTGAAGCTGAGGCTCCAAGACATGCTTATGAAGAACTTAAAGTTGCTTATGATAGTGAAAATAATGCTGAATTTTTAAATTCACTAAAAGAATTTAGAAAAAATCTATAAGCCACCAGGCTTATTTTTTGAAAGGAGGGTAATTTTGAATTATAAAATATATACTTTAGGCTGTAAAGTAAATGAATATGAAAGTGAAGTGATGGCTAATCTTCTAGAAAATGCTGGATATCAAAAGAGTGAAAACCCGGATGTTTGTATTATTAATACTTGTACAGTTACCAATCAAGCCGATAGCAAATCACGAAAACTAATAAGAAGCGTTAAACGCAAAAATCCTGATGCAATAATTGTAGCGGTTGGATGTTTAATACAAAATAGAATAGATGAGTTAGAAAGCCTAGAAATCGATATAGCGCTAGGTAACAAAGATAAAAGTAAAATTGTAAATTATATAAGAGAATATCAAGATAAACAAATAACAAAAATATATAATATTAATGAAATGGATTTTGAAGATATGGTTTTGAACAACTCTGATTTAACAAGAGCATATATTAAAATTCAGGATGGTTGTGATAATTATTGTACATACTGTATTATTCCTTATGTTAGAGGTCATGCTAGATGTAAGAAGAAAGATATCATCCTTAAAGAGGCTAGACATTTAATTAATAAAGGCCATAAAGAAATAGTCTTAACTGGCATTCATACCGGAAATTACCACGATGGAAATTATGATTTTGCCGATTTATTAAGTGACTTAATAAAATTGAAAGGGCTAAAACGCCTTCGCATTTCTTCAATTGAGATTACAGAATTGAATGATAAAGTTCTAAATGTCATAAAAAACAGCAAAATTTTAGTCAACCATATGCATATTCCACTTCAATCAGGATCTAATGAAATATTAAAAAATATGAATCGCAAATATAATACTGAATATTTTGAAAATATAATAAGTAAAATAAGAAATATTAGACCCAATATTTCAATTACTACGGATGTTATAGTTGGATTTCCTGGTGAAACAGATGAGTTATTTAATGAAACTATGCAAACCATAAAAAAAATAAAATTTACTAAAATTCATGTTTTTCCATATTCTAAAAGAGAAGGAACCGCCGCTGCTAGTATGGAAAACCAAGTTGATGGTCTGCTAAAGAAAAAAAGAGTTAAAACTTTATTAAGTCTTTCAAAAGAATTAGAAATAGAATATATGTCAAAATATTTAGACAAAGAGATGGACTTTATTCCGGAAATTTATAAAGATGGTTATCTAATAGGGCACACTGAGAATTATTTGTCAATAAAAGCTAAGGGAAGAGATGAAGATATAAATAGAACAATTAAAGTAAAAATAAAAAATCTTGACTATCCATATTTATTAAGTGAAATAAATAACTTAGAAAATGTATAGTTTGACAAAATATTAATATAAATGATAAAATAAACTTGAAACGAGGTGTTTTAAATGGCCAATGAAGATAGATTGTTTAATGACCCACGCGGTCCTATAAAAGATTTAAGAGAAGAAATTAGTCCTATGACAGGGATTGTAACCGATCCTTATAACGGTATTAGTCAGCAAGTTGCGGACAATCATCACCAAAGCGAAACTGAAAAAAGAGATTACGATAGACAAGTTTATGCTCAAAATCCTGCTAAGAGTGTTCCCGAAATATCACCTTTAAAAATAGACAGTCCTCGTAGACACGATCCATTTTCCATGGATAACTATGGACGAACTACAAAATCTCAAGGTGAAAGTTATGTTGCAAGACTTCAAAATAGTCAAGCACAAAAGGGAATAGTAATACAAGCGTATCATGGCTTGATTGAATTTTATGAAAAACATCGTAAAGCGATCATTGCTGCAACGTTTGCTGGTATGGTGGCAGCAGGTATTGGTTATGGCGCTTTTGTTACAGATTCGCAAATGAGGAGTTTTGAGGAATATAAAGAAATTTCTGCCGAGATTCCTGAGGAAGTATTACAATCATTTGAGACACCGGAAGAGAGAGAAAAATACGTTCTTAATTATGTAGCTGAACATTCGAACCAGGAAGAAAACACTAATCATCGCACTCTATAAAAACCTAGTAAATTAGGTTTTTTTTTGTTATAATTATAAAAGGTGGTAACATGAAAACATATATCAAAGGTAATTTCCGAAGAAGTATTTTTCGATCTGAAAAAGGCTATGTAATAGGACTTTTTAAAGTACGTGAAACTAATATAGAAGCCTTAAAAGATTATATTAATAAAACTATAACCTTTACTGGTTTTTTCCATGAATTAAATGAAGATGATACATACTTTTTTTATGGCGAAGGAATAACGCATCCACGCTATGGTTTTCAATTTCAAGTTGCCGAATATGAAAGAGTAAAGCCAACCGATAGAGAAGGCATAGTTGAATTTTTATCTAGCGACCTTTTCCCTGGGATAGGTGAACGTTTAGCAAAATCAATAGTTGATACACTCGGTGATACAGCTTTAGATGATATTCTAAAAGATCGCTCATGTTTGAATCTTGTGCCTAAATTGACATCTAAAAAAGCTGATAAGATTTTTAATATTTTATCGAAATATGAGGAAAGTCATCAAACAATTGTGCATCTAACCGATCTCGGCTTTACTATGAAAGATTCATTGACTATATATAATGAATATAAACATATGACTATGGATATAATAAATAACAACATATATAAATTAGCGAGTGACATAGCTGATATTTCATTTTTAAAAGTCGATGCACTAGCGCCTAAATTAAATATTGCAGTTAATGACCATAGGCGAGTTAAAGCAGCCATTATTTATGTTATGACTCAATTAACTTATCAAAATGGTGATACTTTTTTAGAAAAGGCTGCGATTGTAAATAGTGTTGATCAATATTTAAAGTTAAATATTGACAGTGATCAATATGATATTTATTTTAACGAGTTAGAAGAAGAAAATAAAATAAAAATTGATCACGAAGCTTATTATTTAATTGAAATCTGGCAAGCCGAAGAAAATATCATTAATAAAGTTTATACCTTAACTAACAAAGAGTTGCAAAAAAATAATGATTTAAGTGCTCTAATAGAAAGTTTAGAGAAAATTAATAATATAGCATATAATATTAAACAAAAAGAAGCGATTATTAAAGCTTTAGAAAATAATATTTTAATAATTACGGGGGGGCCAGGCACCGGAAAGACAACGATTATTAAAGCTATTACAGAACTTTATCAAAAATTAAATAAATTAGACTATGATGGTTTAGTTAGAGAGCTTGCTTTATTAGCACCTACCGGCCGCGCTAGTAAACGTATGAGTGAATCTACTATGCTACCCTCATCAACTATTCATAGATTTCTAAAGTGGAATAAGGATACAAATGAATTTATGATAAACGAAACCAATAAAGCCGCTAGCAAATTAATCATCATTGACGAAGTTAGCATGATAGATATTAGTTTGTTTGATAGCCTATTAAAGGGGCTTACAAATGATATTAAATTGATTTTAGTTGGGGATTACAATCAACTTCCAAGTGTCGGCCCTGGTCAATTATTAAAAGATTTAATTGAAAGTCAGGTAATTAACACGGTTCATTTAGATCATTTATATCGTCAAGATGAAGATTCTTATATAACAACTTTAGCACACGAAATCAAAGATGGAGAATTAAGTGATAACTTTAGAGAAACAAAGAGCGACTATACTTTTTTAGAATGCTCTGCTGTTTCTATTAGAAAAAATTTAAAAAGACTATGTCAGCAAATTATTGATAAAGGCTATGATTATAAAAGTGTTCAATTGTTAGCCCCGATGTATAAAGGTGAAAATGGTATCGATCTATTAAATAAAGAATTACAAGATGTTTTTAACCCCAAAGATGATAATAAAAGGGAAATTACTTCTGGAGATGTAATTTTTAGAGAAAATGATAAAATATTGCAGTTAGTAAATATGCCAGATGATAATGTTTACAATGGTGATATTGGGACTATTAAATATATTAAATTTGGAAATACTAGTAAAAGTGGAAAAAATGAAATTTTTGTTGATTTTGATGGTAATGTTGTAAAGTATACTAGTAAAGACTTTATTAAAATTAAACACGGTTTCATAATTAGTATTCACAAAAGTCAAGGAAGCGAGTTTGAAGTAGTGGTTATGCCAGTATGTAATGCCTATCGAAGAATGCTCTATCGTAAACTAATTTATACTGGAATTACAAGAGCAAAAAAGAAATTAATTTTAATTGGAGAAGCAAGTGCTTTTATAGAAAGTGTTTATAACAATAATGAGTATATTAGAAATTCTAAACTTTTAGAAAAATTAATGTATAAATTTAACAATTAAGTTCATGATATTAATGTATGTTTATGCATACCATCATTTTTCTAGCAAGTAGGTGATAAAATGAAACAAATGAAAAGTATAGCTTTAATGGCTATGGGAAGTGCTGCAACGCTAGCTTATCAGAAGTATAAAGAGCCAGTGACAAAAGCAGTATCAAGAGCCTTTAATAAGACGAAGAAAAAGGCAGACGAAGCGTTAGAAGATATGATGTAAAATTAGCCTCCTTAGGGGGGCATTATTTTCTCACTCAAACTTTAGTTAAACCAATAACTAAAGTTTTTTTGTGACTTTTTGGGATTGAAAATATTGACATAGGGGGGGGGGTGGGGGGAATAAATAAGCTAATAAAAATCAAAAAAAAAAAAAAAAAAAAAATA